>CAYNCE010000065.1:0-3755 GCA_964395855.1 uncultured Gammaproteobacteria bacterium
TATGATGAAGATGGAACTGAAGTAAGCGGTCGCACAGGATTATCTGTTCGTTCAATGTTAGTTTTAAGAAAATTTAGAGTTATTCCGGTTGGCTGGGAATTATCAGCAGAGTATTATAGAAATTTTGAGATTGCAGGCAATAAAAGTGAAAATGTTAAACGGTTAAATCTGAATCGTTTAATGCAAGAGTATGATGATGACACCTCGCCATATTATCACTTAGTTGATCCAGATTGGTTATTAAAAATGCCATTAACACGGTGCGCTAAACAAGGCGCTGGTCCTCAAAAAGTTGAAAGCGAACCATATTGTTTAAGCCAAGTTCCAGATGGTGAAACTTGTCCTAAAGAAGATTTGGTTTATCCATTTCAACGATTAGATTATTGCGCTGATTATGAAACTTGTTTAGATGATCGCAGTGGTCAATGCGATACAAATGATTGGGGTTATTGTGTTGAAGAAAAACCAGTTTGGAGCGTCGCGGGCGCAAGCTGTAAAAATGCGCGGCAATATTCATCTTGCCAGACTTTGGTTAATGCGCAGGATTCAAGTATAAATCATTATTTATTAAATACGGTTAATAGCGCGAATTTTTCAAGTGGTCAATGTGATAATCTTAATGCTGGCTGTCGCGAGTATTTAGAGCCAATCACAAATAATAAAATATATTTAACATCAGAAAGTTCAGTCTGCGACGCGCGTTATCAAGGATGTCATTTGTTTTATGTTGATGAATATAATACTCCTGATTATTATAAACTAGCGCCAGAATATTATAATTGCAGAATTGATGACACAGATGAGCCAGATGAAAGATGCGCTGATTTTATAAAAAATTGTTCAGTTGATGATATGGATTGTGAATTTTATACACCAGTTTCTACAAAAGACCCGGCAGTGCCAGCAGTGATTACAGAAAAAATTTGTCCAGACACTAATTTAAATTGCGCAGATGAAACAGACCCGCTAATAACTTGGAATGATGAATGTCCAGCAAGCTGTGTGGGTTATAAAAATTATCATCAAATGAAAACGCAATTTGAAGTTAGTCCAGTTCCAGAGCCAGAATTTATTGCTGATACAGCAGATACTTGCTCCCAGCCGGGTTGTGATGAATTTACTAATTTAGATGAAGTTGCGCGCGGTGGAGAGGGAATAGAATATTATTCTTATTTAAGACAATGTATTGCCCCAGAACAAGAAGGCTGGGATACATATTATACTTGGCAGGGTTCTGACACAACTGGTTATCAATTAAAAAAATGGGAATTAGTTTATTCTGTTATACATCAAGAAGGAACAAGTGCTCCGCCAATGGGTAAATCCTGTACAGATTTAACTGACGCAGACTGTCGCGAATTTTTTGGTCAAGACTTAAAAGCATTTAAAATATATTATTCATCAACTATTGTGGTCTCAGAAGATTGCCACCCATTTAGAAGAAGTATTGTTAATCAAAGTGATTGCCCGCTGCCTTTTGCTGAATGGAAAAAAGACGAACAAGGAAATGGACAATGTATTTATCAAGCAATTCCAAAAGAAAGCATAAAATGTTCAAAACAAAATAATATGTGCAGGGAATATAAATCAAATGCTGGGTATAATTATCAAAAAATAATTGAAAGTTATTTTACTAATGCAGATGATTCTGACAATTGGACAGAATTTGAAGAAGCTGAAATTGAAATTAGTACTGAATCAGTAATGCGCGGTGATTATTCTTTGAAAAAAGTTAGTGGTAAAGGCGGGATTCAACATAATTTAGCAGTTGGTGATTTAGAAGCAGGCGCTAGTTATACTTTAGAATTTTTAGCTAAAGGCGCAGGGAATTTAACTGCCAAATTTGGTAAAATTTCAGAAGTAAGCGCTAGTTTAGATTTGAGCGATATTAATCATTGGATGCATTATAGTTTAAAACTGCCAGATTCAAGACCATCTGGTTTAAGCGCGCAAGAAACTGAAAATAATAAATTAATACTTGAAATGGGAGCTGATGTTTATCTTGATAATATTATTTTAAAGAAATTAGACAGCGTGATGTTGATTAAAAATTCTTGGGAAACACCAGCAGAATGTGAAAGACCTGCTAATAGTATGATTAATTGTGAAGCATATCAAGATAGAAATAATAATCAAATTAATTTAAGAAATTTCAGCAAATTATGTTCTGAAGATGTGGTTGGGTGTCAGCTAGTAACTGACGGAGATAATAATCAGGAAGATTATTATGTTTTAGATAAAAAATTCGGTTGTTCAAAAGAAAATCGCGGCTGTACTGCTTTAGGTTTGGTTACGCCAGATAGAGATAATGAAAAAGAATATAGTCTTGAAAATGTGTATCGTAAAATTAATCCAGATAATGAAGCTTATGAAATATGCGCATTAAATGAAACTTTTTGCCAAGGATTTGAATATCAAGATAAACAAGAAAATAAATATTCTGTTTATTTTAAAGATCCAAAACCAATGCAAAAGATTTGTGAGTTTAAACATTTAGCAGGCGAGCAATTTTTTAAATGGTATAAATTAGGAACAGATGAACTATGTCCAGAATTTAATACAACTGGTAGTCCGCCAGCAGATAGTTCAGTATATTTTGAAAAGGGCTATTGTTTAGGTGGCAAGTCAGATGAAAAAGATAATTCATGCGATAATAATGAAAAATGCACAAATTTAGCTTATCCAGAAGAACATGGTTTATGCGCAAATTGGGTTGGCCAGTGCAATAGTTTATCATCTGGTTGCCGTGAATTTAAAGACCCGCAAGAACCAGTTGGCTGTGACCCAGCGTTGCGTAATTTTGAATACACTTATGATAATTCAGTTAAGAAATTGATTAAGCAAGATAAAGTTTGCAACTATTATTATTACAAAGATTTTGATGAGTGTCAGAGCAGTTCTGTTAACCCAAGTCAGGGTTGTGTAGGTTTTTTTGAAACCAGTCCTGGTGCAAGTGATGAATATATCCGCAGTTTTAAAGTATGCGCAGAAGACACTGGTTTGCCACAATGCGATGATGATAAAGATTGTAAAACAGGCAAATGTGTTTATACAAATAATGTCATCCCGAACGACCTTTAGGGTTGCTAGAAGTGATGGGATCCAGTTGAATAAAGACCAGCGTTGTTCCACGGGATCCCATCGCCTTGACCCTATCCTAAAAAGTCCTATCAAGACTCGGGATGACAACAAAATCATATGAACAAAAAAAATCTTATTATTCTAACAATCGCAGTTGTAATGATTTTAATCATTACAGGAGTTTTGTATTTTATTATTTTGAAAGATAAAAATGATAAATCAGAACAAAATGGTTCAAGCTTAAACCTTGAACCAGCACAAGAAGTTAAACAAAATCTAACCCACTATGGCAAAATGAGTTTGCAAACAGACGCAGACCCGGTGTTAGCAGGAGAAACTTTTTCAGTATCAATTATAATGGATACACAAAATTTTAATATTAATTTAGCTGTAGCAGGAATAATTTATGACGCAGAAAGTTTAGAATTAATTGAGATAGATACAGAAACTTCTTGCTTGTCAATGGCAGTAATTTCAGAACAAGAAGTTGGGCAATTAGAAATTATTCGGGGCGAGCCAGGGGACACAGACTATCAAGATTTTGATGATGGATATAATGGAAGTGATGGAAATTTAGTTATTTTAAAATTTAAAGCATTAAAAAAAGGAAACGCGAAAATAGAATTTAATAAAGAAAAATCTAGTATGTTGTTAGATGACGGTAATGGAACAGA
>CAYNCE010000066.1:0-1574 GCA_964395855.1 uncultured Gammaproteobacteria bacterium
TCCTGATTTCTGAAAAAAGTTTTTCAGCTTGGAGTTTGGTTTTGGAATTAATTTTTTCAAGTGAGCGAACAGAATTTAATAATTCTTGCGCCCCTTTCTCAACCATTGAAGGATCCCAAGCGCGTGGAGAAAATAGTTTAAAATCTTTACTTGACGCCCACCAAAAAGTGCAACTGGCTAAACCATGTTCTAAATGCAAGCGTGAAGCAAAATGATTAGGATCTTTTTGATTTTTATAATTTAATTTTATAGCAAAATCTGCTAATTGCCAAAGTTTTTTGTGTATTGCATTTTTGGGATTTTGCCATAAAGCATAAGGGTTGCCTGCTTTTAATTCTTTTTCAGTAGATTCCCAAGAAGAATCGCGAATAGAAATTGTCTGAGTAATTTTTAAAGTTTTTAAATATTCGGTAATAGTGAGAGTATTAACCCCCCCTAACCCCCCCTTGAAAATGGGGGGAGACTGGATTTGTGCTAAATAAGAATAATCCGGATACCAATTCCAGTAGCGATGACCATATAGTTCACCATCAGTAGCAGTAATTATTATTGTTTGTTTTTCTGGCGAATCTTGTTTTAATAAACTAATTATAGTTTCAGGAACAAATGTTTGCGAAATTTTTCTATTTCTAAAAATTACATCTAATCCATTTTTTGTCTTATATTTTATATTATTGTTGACTGTTAATTGTTGATTGTTGGTTGTTAAAGATATTTCATCAAGCACAACATATTTATAGCCTAATTTTTTAATAATTTTTAAAACTTTATTTGACACAGCTAGCTCTGGCAAAAAAAATCCTTTTGGTTTATAAACTTTTCCTAAACGCAGTTTATTAATTTGTGAATTAATTTGAATTTGTTTAATGATTTCTTTTTCAGGAATCAAAGGTAAAATTGGGTGAAAAGCCGCAGTTTCTAAAAATTCAATTTGCCCGCACTGGGCAAGAGCGACAAAATTTTTTAATAATTTTCCATAACCTAAATTAAAAAGTTTTTCAGTTAAACAGCCAGTTAAATTTATTGTGGTTTTAACATTTTTATATTTATTCAAAAAATTCACCCACGGTTGATATGAGGATTTAACAACTTCATCAATTTGTTCTTTTGAAGAAGTAGGAGGTTGATAAAAATGTAATATATTTATCCAGTTCATTTATTATCTTTAAATTTAATCGCTGTTCTAAAAAGATCAATATATTTCCTAGCCGGATACTCCCAAGAATAAGATTTACGCATAACTTTTTCAACTAACTGTCGCCATTCTTTTTCACGTTTGTAGCATTCAATAGCGCGCGAAATCGCTACAATCATCGCGCGTGAATCATATGGCTTAAACACAAAACCATTGCCTGATTTATATGCTGGATCATAATCAACAACAGTATCAATTAAACCGCCAACATGACGAACAATTGGAATTGTGCCATAACGCATTGCAATCATCTGTGTTACACCGCATGGTTCAAAACGCGATGGCATTAAATACATATCTGCGCCAGCATAAAGTTTGGTTGTATCTTTAGAACTAATAAATTCAAAATTAGCAGCAATTTTTTCTGGATTTTGTTTAA
>CAYNCE010000066.1:1674-3538 GCA_964395855.1 uncultured Gammaproteobacteria bacterium
TTTACAATACCAAAAACTTTAGTTTCACGATTTTTTAAAACACGATTCAAATCTTGCCCAAAGTCTCGGGTTAAAATTTCTTCAGCATATTGTTCAGAAACTGCATTAATTACATCGGCATTTAAAATCGCGCGTTTAACAAAATTTATATTTTCAATTTTTGGGTTATTAAAATCTGGCAAACCGTTTTTTCCATTATCTTTATCTTTTTCAGAAATTTCCCACCAATTGCGTCCAAGTTGAAAAGTTAAATTATGAATTGTAAAAACAGATGCAGTATTTTTTAAAACATCAGAATTTTTAAAATCGCGTTTAATAAAATATGGAATTAAGCCAGTGTGCCAATCGTGGCAATGGATAATATCTGCTTTAAATTTTATTTTTATTAATAATTTTAAAGCAGCCAAATCAAAAAGTAAAAAACGCGCGTTTTCGTGGCTAGAACCATAAAGCTCTTTTTTATTAGAAAAATATTTTTCATTTTCTATAAAATAAATTGGCAAACCTTCCATTAGTTCACCCTGCCAGAAATTAACTTTTTCTTTATGTTTGTTGTCAATAATAATAGTGACATTTTCTTTGATTTTTTTTAAGTTATATTTTTCTGGGTCAATTATTGAGCCATAAAACGGAGTCACAACAACCACATCATGACCTTGTCGTTTTAATGCTTTAGGCAATGAGCGCGCCACATCGCCAAGACCACCTGATTTTGAATAAGGGTCAACTTCAGCTGAAATTGATGCGATTTTTAATTTAGAATTGAACATAAATTATTTTAAATAATTTAATTTTTCAGCTGCCAAAACAAACATTGCATGACTCCAAGCCAAAGGATAAACTCCTTTACGTTTTGTATCTTGAAAAATTTGTTCTGGAATATAATTTCCATATTCATCTTCTTCTAATTTATCTAAAACCCAATTAAAATATTTTTTTGCTTTTTCTTTATCACCAGCGATTGAATAATAAATACTCATCCAAAAATTTAATATTGGCCAAGCGCCAGCGCCTTCTTGCCCAGAACCCTCTCCGTCATACATATCATTTTCATAACGATGAACCCCGCCAAAAATAACTAATTCTTTTTCAGTTTGTTTAATTGTTTCAAGCATCCGTGGATCATCAGATTTAATAATATTAAATGGCCAGACCAAACCAAGCAAAGAAGCATCCATATTAAAATCAGCTACTTCATCTCCTTTATTGCGCAAAAATCTTTTTGCGTTTTTATCATAATTAAAATCAATCCTTTTAGTCATTTGTTCTGCTTTTTCTTTCCAATTATCATTTTTAATCATTTCGTTTGCTAATAATAAACCTTTGGCGCAAGCAGCTAAAGAATAAGTGTGGTTGTTTTTATAAACCGAAGATGTATGGCGGTTACCTTCTTCCCACAAATCAACTGTATGATGAAAAAAATATTCTTTGTGCCAGTCATTAGCTAGGCCGTCAGCTAGGCGGTAAATCAGATTTTCATATTTTAGAGCTTTGGATAAATCTTTTTTATAATATTCGTAAATTGCCCAAAGCACTGCGCCTGCTTGGTCTGGTTGAAAATTACCACTTTCCAGTAAACCATTCGGAGAATATTTTTGAAAAAGCAAACTTTCTTTTTTAAATCTTTCTGGTCTGTCAATTAACCAGTTAAAAAAATTTTCTTGAATTTTTACTCCAACTTTTTGCGCCGCCACACAAATATAAGCTGCGTCTCGTGGCCAAACATAATGATAATTTGCGGCGCGTTTTGGATAATACGGCAAGTCAGTATTAGCCGCAATAATCGCGCCATTTGGCAAAGACACATCTTGAAAGACTTGCCTACTGCTTTGTATTAGTTTTTTTATTTTTTCTTTATTCATAT
>CAYNCE010000067.1:0-3440 GCA_964395855.1 uncultured Gammaproteobacteria bacterium
CACAAAATCATTTGGAATAAATTTAAGTAATTTCTTAACTTCAAAATTAAGCGGGGTTTTTAGAATGATATTGTATTTGAATTTATTTCTAATTTTTTTAGGATGATTTTCTAAAGGTCCTAAAACTTCAATATTTTTCCCGCCAAAGGCGGGTCCGCCTTTGGCGGAAATTTCTAAAGCTATTTTTTTAGTTTTATAAATTACATTTTTTTCTTTTATATCTTGAAAACTTAATTTAATTAATTTTACAAATGGCGGGTAATTAAAAATTTTGCGATTTTCTAATTCAGTTTTGTAAAAAAGTTCTGGTTTGTTTTGTCCAATACTTTGGATTACAAAATTTTCCTCTTCACTGGTTTGCAAAATTATTTTAGCTTCTGGGGCTGGTGCAGTAATTTTATGAAATATTTGCCAGGCATGTTCACTGGCGCGAAAATCTGGATGATACAAAAGCTGATCAAAATTTGTAAACGCAATTAAATTAAATTGCGTAAAATTTATTTTATTTAGCGCAAATTCAGTGCCAATTAAAATATCATAATTTGGATTTGATAGTTTTGTCTTTTTATCAAAAATTTGAATTTTAGCATTATTAAATTCTTGGGCTAACTCATTTTTTATTTTTTCAACTCCTTGTCCTTTAAATTTAAGTTCAGAAGATTGACATTTTGGACAAAACGGCGCGATTTCAGTTTTGTAAGGACAAGAATGACAGTGTAATTGCTGGTCATTTGAATGATACGCTAAACTTAATGCGCACTCTGGACATTTAAAAACATAATTGCATTTTTCACAAAAAACATAATTAGCCAAACCTTTGCGATTATGAAAAATAAAGATTTTGTTTTTTTGAGCCAAATTATTTTTAATCTCTGCAACCAATTTTTCAGACAAAAAAGAATAATTACCTTTTAATCTTTCAGATTTTAGATTGATGATTATAATATTTTTTTTAAGTGTTTTTGCTTGTCCGCCGTAGCCTTGACGTAGGCGGGTGTTTTTGTAATATTTTTCCACGCTTGGCATTGAATCAATAAATTTAATTTTACATTTATGTTGGTTAGTTAGCCAATTTGCAATTTCACGCGCGTCAAATCGTGGATTAATGTCAGATTGTTTATGATTCCAATTTGGCTCATCATAAATTATAATTTCAGATAAATTGGAAAATGGAAGCAAGACAGAAATTTTTGTGCCAACGATTATTTTTTCCTGTCCGTTTAAAATATCTAAATAATTTTTAAAAAGTTTTGTTTTAGCAATACCAGAATAAATTTTTAAAACTTTTTTTTCATCTAGTTTTTTTTCAGAAATTACTTTATCAATAAGTTCTATCTCTGGCACTAAAATCAATTTTTGCTTGTCCTCCGAAGCTTTAGCGTAGGAGGATTTTTTTATATTTTTATATTTTTTAGGGACGATAGGCAGTATTGATCTCAATGAAATACTTTTAGCAGATAAATAATAATCAAACATAAAATCTATTAGTTTTGTTTGTTGTTTTGTTATTAAAATTTCTGGATATAAAATTTTATTAATTTCTTTTAATTTATATTTAGTATTTTTATTTTTTTCAATTTTTAAAACTAGTCCAGATATATTTTTGTTTCGCAAGTTAATTTCCACAATTTGTCCTATTTTAATTTTTTTACGCAATTCTAAAGGCACTGCATAAGTATAATTCGCAGTTGTGCGTGGCATTCGTGTGGCTGGCAAAACTTGAATTTGCATAATTGAATTTTAACACAAAATAAAAACCCTGTCTTTGTCAATGATTATTTTAATCAAGGCTGACAAATAACAGGGTTGTTTGGAGGTGCTGATTTGATTTGTTTGTCAAATTAAAATGTGGTATAATAAAAGTTGTGGATAAATATTTATTTACTTCCATTAAAAATATATGTCTAAAAAAATAAATGTTGCAATAAATGGTTTTGGCCGAATTGGCAGGTCAGCTTTTAAAATTGCGTTTGAAAAAAATAATATTGAAATTGTTGCGATTAATGATTTAACAGACAATGCAACTTTAGCGCATTTATTAAAATATGATTCAGTTTATGGTATTTATGATAAAGATATAAAATATACTGACAAGGGCTTAGTGGTTAATAAAAAACATATTGCTGTTTTTTCACAAAAAGAAATTCAAAAATTGCCTTGGAAAAAATTAAATGTTGATGTTGTTTTAGAATGTACTGGAGTGTTTAGAGAATACGAAGATATTAAAAAACATTTAAAAGCTGGCGCTAAAAAAGTTATTTTATCAGCCACTCCAAAATCAAAAGAAATAAAAACTTATGTAATTGGAGTTAATGAAAATCAATATAAACCAGAAGAAAAAATTGTTTCTTGCGCTTCATGCACAACAAATTGTTATGCACCAATCACTAAAATTTTACATAATAAATTTGGAGTAGAAAGAGGATTTATGGTTACAGCTCATGCAGTTACCACTGATCAAAGAATTTTAGATTTACCTCATAAAGATTTAAGGCGCGCTCGCACTGTTTTAGATAATATTATTCCAACATCAAGTAATTCAGACAAAGCAATAGGAGAAATTATACCAGAATTAAAAGGAAAAATTCATACAATGGCAATGCGTGTTCCTGTTAGAGTTGGTTCTGTAATTTATGCTATTTATGATTTAAAGAAAAAACCCTCTCCCGAAGCTGTAAATAATTTAATGAAAAGAGCTTCACGAACTAATTATAAAAATATTATTAAATATGAAACAGAACCAATTGTTTCAGCAGATATTGTGAATACAACTTATTCAGCGATTTTTGATTCTTTGTTAACACAATATAGCGATGATTTAATTAAGATTGTGGCATGGTATGACAATGAATGGGCTTATAGCAATCGGCTTGTTGAGATGATTCAGATGGTCATCCCGAACGACTTTTAGGGTTGTTAGAAGTGATGGGATCCTGTTGAATAAAGAGCTTTTTGTTCCACGGGATCCCATCGTTTCACTCGGGATGACAATAAATTTTTTCTGTTTCTTGCACCATCTTTTTTAAACTAAACTGTTTAACTTTTTCTAAATTATTTTGTCTAAATTTCTCTCTTAATGCTGGATGAGTAATTAATTTTTCTAAAGCCACGGCTAATTCACGCGGTTTTTTTGGTTGAACAATTAAGCCATTTGTTTCAGGTTCAATTATTTCCAACATTCCGCCAACAGAGGTTGCTACAATTGGCAAACCAGCTAACATAGCTTCCAATGGGGCATAGGGAAACCCCTCTTTAATTGAAGGCAAACAAAAAATGTCAAAAGCAGGCAGATATTGGCTAGCATTTTCCAAAGCGCCAACTAAAAAAAAGTTTTTTTCTAAATTTAATTTTTTAATTTCTTTTTCTAATAAATTTTTTTGAGTTCCTTTACCAATCACAATAAAAATTAAATCTTTGAATTTTTCATTTAAAATTTTAGC
>CAYNCE010000068.1:0-3386 GCA_964395855.1 uncultured Gammaproteobacteria bacterium
GATGTTGTAGCTGTTAAAGCAGTTATTACTTATGATGAAAATATTTTTATAGCTGATAAATTAAGTTTGAAAAATTCAGTTTTTCAAACTACAGCTAAACAAGAATTAACTCCAGGTAAGATAGAATTAATTTTAGGCGCGCCAGGCGATGGAGCTCCTGGTGGCAAGGGCTTTACTGGAGACAAAGGTTTGGTTGCAAGTTTTCAAGTAATTGCTAAAAATGAAAGTGTTGGAAAAGAAAAAATAATGTTTGGTTCAGATTCAAGAGTTATTAAAGATGATGCAAATGCGTCTGATATCTTAAAAGAAGTTAAGGGCTATGAATGGAAAGTTTCAGCACAGCCATCAGCTAATTTAAAAATAGATAATGGACCAACTTATATTTTGTCTAAACAAGCAAACAACACATGGCAGGCAGAAATTAAATGGGATACTAATATTTCAGCTACTTCAGAAGTATGCTGGGGAGCCACAAAAGATTTATACGATATTAAAGATAAAGATAAAAAATGTAAATCAGGCAATCAGAAATCTGGTTCAGGAAAAACCCGTAATCATTTAATTATAATTCCAAATTTAACTCAAAACCAGAAATTATATTTTCAAGTCAAAAGCCAAGCAGAAGAAACTGTGTCATCCCGAACGAACCCGAGCTTGTCGAGGGTGAGTGATGGGATCCCGTGGCAAATTGTTAATCCTGTTCATGCGGCTCAAACAGAAACTGCAGTAGTAATTTCAGATGTAATTTTTCTAGAAGTAACTGGTCAAATAGATATAGGTTTAAGCATTCAAAATTTATCAGCCATTCCATCTTACACTAGCGCAATTATTAGTTGGAATACGCAAGGCGGAAGTGTTAAAGGTTTGACTGATGTTCAGACTGTGAAATGGACAGAAAAAGTTAAAGAAAATTGTCCAACTAATTATATTTATAGTCAAATTTTTTCAACAAACCCCACTTCTGTGCATACTTATAAAATTACTGGCTTAAGCGATAATAAAAATTATTGCGTTCAAGTAACTTCTGGCAAACTTATAGACAAAGGCACTGATACTGAAAGCGCGACAGATACAATAGAATTTACTACAAAAACAGGCAAAGGACCAGACGCTAATATTATTTTAAAAGTTGAACGCGACAGAATTTGCGATAAATGGCTTGGATGCCGTTCATCAATTCAAGTTATAAATAATTCTGGGCAAGAAGAAAAATTGTGTTTTGATGTTGGTTTGTGCGATGAATTAGGTCCAGATGGTGGTTGCGCTTTATCAGCTAAATATCCTGATAGTCAAATGACTTTTAATCATCCAGAATCAATTAGCGCAATTGAAAACTTATCTGGTTTAGCCAAGCCGGGTTTAGTATGGAATGACAAAGAACAGATTAACGGCTATTTTGCATATTCAAATATGACTCCGATTGGTGAAGATATAAATATCCCAAATGGGAATTTTGAATCTGGCGAAAAATGGCCATGGTTTTCAGAAAATAATTCAGATGTATGGGTTGATAGAGATATTTCAGACCCAACGAATCATATATTATATGTCAATTATGGGGATTCAAAAGAAAATTATGTGTCTGCCGATGTTCCAATCGGCTGGATTTCTACTGATTATGAATATGCAATTAGTTTAAGATTAAAAACAAGTGAGCAAAATTTGGAATATGTAAGAGTGCAATTGTATATTGAAAATGGTTCAAAATTTTATCCAATTAATAGTAAGGAAAAAACAGAGTTTTATGTAAATGATTCTTGGAAAAAATTAGTTTTGAATTCTAAACAAGATGGTTCTGAATTTAAATCTTTATCAACTGGGGTAATTTCAGGTGAAGGGATTTTGCAGATTATGATTCCAATACCTATGCCAATGAGTGGTTCTGAAAGTAAATTTGGGGCTGATGATTTTATTTATATTGACGATATTTCAATGAAATCGGTTTTGCCAATTACTATTGATGAAAGTATTGCGCGTGAATGCAGAATGTATCCAAATAATAATTCATCTTTAGCATGCGAATATACTGATTTGTCTGGCAAGCAATATCAGGGATGGTATGGGTTTTGTGTTGAAGATGACCCGAAATATAAAAATACTAATCCTAGCGAGCAGATGTGTTTGAATTGGTGGCCAGTTGATATTTTGCCCGGGGAGACTTCAATTTTTGGCACAGACCAGCAAGCTGGATATATTGGCAGAAGTCCTTTGTATTATTGTTTAGAATCAAGTGGGAGTTATCCGTATTATAAAAATCCAATTTCTGGGTGGTTTGAATTTAAAGATAAAGAGCACTCTGGTAGTTCTGCTTATTCTACACAAAGTTTTGGATCTACAAATTTAAGTTCTTTAAAAATTTATAGAGATGAAATATTAGAAGTTAGAATTAAAAATATTCAAATGGACAATGATAATCATAATTATCATGATGATTGTGAATTGCAATTATATAATGACAAAGTTGATCACGAGTTATACCCAAATCCTGCTGAAATTTGCAGTAGCCGTAGCTGTAAAGGTGCAATAATTTTTAATGAAAAAAATAAGGAAGGATGGAATGATAATTTTACTTATACTAGTTTTAAAGTTGGAGATTATTACACTGGCACAATTAATCCTTATGCTTATTTGCGTTGTGGTGATCTAGGAGATGACAATAAAGCTAATGTTATAACAGCAAAATTAAATTTTAATGATTATGATATGTTGGAATCTGTAACAGTTAAATACAGAGATGGAAGCGATCACGAAGGTTCTGTAAAATGGGATTCTATTCAAATTACTTTTTTAGGCGAGCGATGTAATGTTTTAGCGCAGGTTGTAAAGCCAGGTGGAGAAAATATGGCTTGGGCTAGCAAAATTAAAGGCGGGACAAAAACATCAAATTGGATTAAGGCAAATGGAAATCTTTTAGAATATCCGTTTAGCCAAGATTATTATCCTTATGGAGCGTCTGTTGTTGATTCTCCGATTTCAGACCCAGGCGCATGGGACAAAGCTTTGTATGTTATGCCAGCAGATAATATTAATTTTTATTCCCCGCCATATCAAGTTCGCGCTGGCTCACCTTATGCAATAAGTAATAGTGGTTTTGGCAAATGTAGTAATAATAATATAGATTGCAAAAGAGATGGTGATTGTATTGTTCAATCTAATCCCCAAGGTAAGTGTTATGATGCAGGTCTATGTGAAATGCTTTTTAGTGAATGTGATAATGATGATGAATGTAAATTATTATATGACCAAACTGCTTTTTGTGAAGGAAGCCCCGGCGGTTATTGTGTTGTTTCAGATTTAGATTGTGCAATAGCTGATGATGATTGTCTTTTTGATATTGATGCAGGGATATGTGAGTTTGATAATCTTTCAATTGGCACAGCGCAATG
>CAYNCE010000069.1:0-3358 GCA_964395855.1 uncultured Gammaproteobacteria bacterium
AAATTATTTTAATATTAACGAAAAGTATCTTGATTTTAGTGTAGATAAATCAGAGGAAAAACAAGGGCTATGCACACCCGGCACTCACCTATTAGTTCATCCGCCAAAAAAAATTAATCAAGACAAGCCAGACTATCTATTAATACTATGCTGGAATATCGCTGACGAAATTATAAAACAACTAGAGGATTATCATAATGCCGGCGGTAAGTTTATTATACCAATACCCGACATAAAAATAGTATGAAATTTAAAAAAACAAAATTAAAAGGTCTTTATATCATTGAACCTGAACCAAGGATTGATGAAAGGGGTTATTTAATGCGTACTTTTTGTAAAGAAGAATTAAATAAATATGGCTTACAATTTACAATCGTCCAAGTAAACCAAACCTTAACAAAGAAAAAAGGCGCCGTCCGCGGAATGCATTTCCAGACACCGCCAAAAGCCGAAGATAAAATTGTTCAATGCTTGCATGGGGCTATTTACGACGTAGCTATCGATTTACGTGCCGACTCCCCTACTTATGGTAAATGGGTTGCGGAGGAATTAAACGAAGACAATAAAAAAATGTTTTTTATACCAAAAGGATTTGCCCATGGTTTCCAATCCTTAACTAATAATTGCGAAGTTCAGTATTTTATGTCAGAATTTTATTCACCGGAGCACGCATCTGGTGTTCTCTGGGACGACCCTTTATTTAATATAAAATGGCCGATTAAAAATCTGAGTTTATCTGAAAAAGATAGCGATTGGAAATTAATTATTAAATAACTTTTATGCAATATAAAATAAAAAATTCATTAACTTCTCAAAATGTTTTACTCATAGCGTCCCCAAAATTACCCGGCCTAAAAGCTACGCGTGGTTCATTGCCTATTTCTTTAATGTATCTGGCTGGATCGCTTAGAGAGGCAGGGCATATTCCTACTATTTATGATCCATCAATTATTTCAGTACACGAGGCAAATGAATCAAACGAGCATCATGTTTCAAAAATTTGCGAAATTATTGATAAAACAAAACCAAGCCTTATAGGTCTAAATTGCTTTAGCTCTATGCACTTCCCTATTATTAGAAAACTTGTAGCGGGAATACGATCGAAAAAACCTAATATACCTATTTGCCTAGGAGGAGCTCATGCAACGTTTTTTTCAAGTGATATCCTAACGAACTGCCCCGAATTTGATTATATTGTGATAGGAGAAGGAGAGAGGCAAATAGTAGCTTTAACTAATATTATTGCAAATAACAATTGGGAACAATTAAAGAATATTCAAGCATTTTGCTATCGACAAAACAACAAGGTTATTATCAATCCAAGAAAAGAATATATTAAAGATCTAGATAAATTACCGTTACCGGCATACGATATGATTAATTTTCACGATTATTATGCGGATCATTCAAGCTGGTATAATCCCAAAGGAAAAGAGATTAAACTTTCAATACCTATTTATACCACAAGGAGCTGTCCCTTCAATTGCAATTTTTGTAATGCATGTTCTGTAATGGGCAGACTACTAAGAAAACGTAATCCTAAAAAAGTAGTCGACGAAATCGAAATGCTCACGCGTGATTTCGGTCAAAATTATTTTTCTTTTACTGACGATAATGTAAATTTAGATAAAAACCATTTTATTACAATTTGCAACGATATAAAAAAAAGGAAACTTGATATCCAGCTCTGCATCCCACAAGGCATGTACATAAATGCAGTTGACGAAGATATTGTTCAGGCTTTTGTAGGAGCGGGTGGGACTACAGTTAGTGTCCCCATAGAAAGCGGGAGTAATTTTATCCGAAATAAAATTATCGGAAAGAATCTTAAAGAGGAAAAAATATACGAAACAGTAAAAATTTTTCAAAAATATAATCTTTTTACAGTTGGACTTTTTATCATGGGCTTTGCAGAAGATACTGCTTCTACATTAAACAATACTTTAACAATGATTAATAAGCTAAATCTAGACGTTAATGGTGTTAATACATTAATTCCCTTCCCAGGAACAAAAGTTTATCAACAAGCAGTAGAAGATAATTTGTTACTTTTCAACGACTCAAATTCCTGGAATGGTGAAACTTTCCTTGATCCTTTAAACAAACAAGATTTTTTTATCAAACCCTATAACATGGATGTTGACGAACTGCGACATTTTCGAAAAATATTTGATGATTTATATATTAAAAGCGAGAGAGCAAAATCTTTAAATAACCATTAAACACAGAATTAATACAATTAATTTTAATTAAATCAACTTAGCGCTAAAATGAAAAAAATTCTATTAATTGGTAAAACCGGTCAGATAGGAAGAGAACTAATAAAAGATTCAGCTTCTTTTGATTTTGAAATTATTAGTTTTAATAGAAATGAATTAGATGTTAGTGACGCAACACAGATAAAAGAAAAACTAGAGAAAACTAAACCTGATATTTTAATCAACACATCAGCTTACCATGTTTTACCTCAATGTGAAGAAAATCCAATTAATGCTATGGCAATTAATTTTATTGCCGTGAAGAATATGGCGGAAATTTGCAATGATATGAATATTAAATTTGTAACATATAGCACTGATTACGTATTTAACGGAAAGAAAGATTCACCTTATTTAGAAAATGACGAAACAGATCCTTTACAAGTCTATGGCTTATCAAAATTGGCTGGAGAATACGCGGCTCTAAATTCAAATCCAAATAAAACTATAATCATTAGAACTAATGGATTATACGGCGGAAAAACCGGAAGTTCGGAAAAAAATGGTAATTTTGTTTTAAATATAATAAAAGAAGCTGATGGAAAAAAAGAAATAGAAGTTAGCTCAGAACAAATTGTTAGTCCTACTTATGCCGGTGATTTAAGTAAAGCTACTCTTAAATTATTAAAGCAAGAAAATGAAACAGGTGTGTATCATTTAGTAAATGAAGGCTTATGCAGTTGGTCTAAATTTACTGAAGAAATTTTTAAAATAGCAAAAATAGATACGATAGTTAAACCAGTAGTTAGAAATAAAATTATTGGGCAACTACAACGTCCAAAATTTACCGCCTTATCCAATACTAAAGCAAAATCTCTAGGGATAGAACTTCCATCTTGGCAAGATGGATTAAAATCATATTTTAATTTTTTAAATAACAACGAGGATGAAAGCTAAAATTAAACCAAGAATTGATTTAGAAAATAGGACAAAATTAGAAACGGTTATACCGCTTTGTGTTCCTTTTATCATTTTTGTTGATCCAAGCGATTTATGCAATTTTCGGTGTAAATTTTGTCCTAGCGGAGACATGGCTTTGATGAAAAAAATAGGCAGAAGTCTTCAGGTTATTAATTTTGAACTATATAAAAAAATCATAG
>CAYNCE010000070.1:0-3311 GCA_964395855.1 uncultured Gammaproteobacteria bacterium
TAAGTTCTGTGTTGGCGGACGTTAAGTCAGTAGCCAGTTTTTGTATTTTTTCTCTGGCTTGAATTTCGGCCATAACACTTCTAATAATTAAAAATCCAAAAATTATAACCAAAAATAACAATATGCCGTCAATTATTCTTTCTCTCAATACATCTGTCAATATTATTCTTCCAAGTAAAAAAGCCCAGAGTGAATAAACAAACAGTTGAGTAAGTATTGTTTTGACATTAAGAAATTTATATTCAAAGATGGCATAAAGTACTGTTATGGCGGCTATAACTATAGTTACATTAAAAGCAGGATATACTTCAATATTAAAAACCGGCAGAAAGGAGGTTGAACCGCCAATAAAACCTATCAAAAGAGCATTTATCACATATCTTATTTGTTGTTTTTCGGTTGCCTTGCTCTTGCGGAATTTTTTATAAAGCTTGAATATACTGTAAGCTACGCACATTAAAAACATTATAATAAAGAGAGTATAAAAAAGAGTGGCCTTAGGGTAATAAAATTCACCAAAAGAGATTTCTATCTTATTTATAAAAAAGTTTGTAAATATATTAAGAAAAATAAACGCAGATGCTAAAATATATAAGAAATAAACTAATTTATTCTTTCTTTCTTCTAAAAATTCTAAAGTAAAATGTACCAGAAGGACTGGAATTAAAATAACACCTATTTCTGCAAAACGTAACCAAAATAATGCGTCATTAATATCAAGAGTTGAGCTGAATTTAAAAATACCAATACCCCACCAGGCGACAGAAAGAGAAAAAAACGACCAGATAAAATGAACTTTACGGCGTCCATTCATTAAACCATAAACACCTATCAACAAAGTCGATATGAAAATTATTAAACCTATAACAGAAAAAAAGTTCATTTTATTATTCTAAAACCAGTTGATAAATTGTTAATATCAAATTTTGTAATAATTCGTTCTTCATCGGGAGATATACGTAAATCATTCGGGACTATTCTGCCGGGCGCAATAATACACCCGGCACCTAAATAAACATTATTACCCAAACAACAGCCCAAAAACAAATGGCCTGTATCAATCTTTTTGTCGTCTTTTATTACTGATATTGTTTTGCCGTCAAAACGAAAATCAGACAATGAAACACCCCCGCCAATAAATGAGTTTTTTCCAATTAAGCTGACGGAAATTATATGTGATACCGAAAAAGTGTTTGGGTAAAGAACAGAAAACAAAATGTGTCCATTAAGGATAGTGCAATTCTCTCCAACAACAGATGACTCAATAATTATTCCGTTCCCAACAAGAGAATCCTTTCCTATAATGGATTCTTTGACAACAGAACCTGCGCCAATAATTGTATTATCACCTATTATACTTCCTTCAACATAAGCAGTGGGATGAATATCACAATTTTTCCCTATAGTGTTTAAAGAACTAGCGATTTTCCATTTATTAAATGAGTGTTTTTTTAAAGCGCATGCAAGAATCCTAAATTTACTTATTTTTTGAAAATGAGCTACTATAGACAAAACGGAAATCAAATTAGCTGACCATAAATTGGCCCAGTGGTCTATTTGAACAATCGGTTTATCTGTTAGTGGTATCAAATATTTACCGTCTTTGCTCATGTGTTTTGGCAAAGGCAGATTTTCGAGATTTTGATCAAGGTCAAAAATTACGGGCTTTAATTGACCTCTTAAATTTTTATGAGGATAATAATATAAATTATATTCTATACGATCGTTATAATTTTTAACTTCCTGTGTTTTTACAATGGTTTTGAGTGTAAAAATTCCTGGTTTTAATGCGCATACGGTTTTGCAATTCAGTTTTCTGGATTTGTTAATAAATTCTTTTAATAATTCCGGTTCAAAGTAAACTTCGTCACCAAAAACTATGTATTCCTTATCGTCGTTTATTTCGGAAAAGTCTTTGATTGCAACCAAAGTTAAGCCGGAATTTAAAACCGCTTCTTTTTGCAGATCTTCCAGTTTTTTGTTCTTGATTAAAAGTTTGCCAATTTTTTCCTGAAACGGCTCAATTTTTTTGTTAGTTTGTATTATATACGCTTTCATGAATTTTATTAGAGTATTTTATTTGATTGTTCCTCCAGTTTTTTAATAAATTCTTTGGCGATGTTTTTAATAAAATCTGGAGGGAAATGTAATTTATTAACTTCCTCCTTTCCTAAAATTTCTTTGGTATTTGTCATATCATAATGATTATTTTCAACAATATAATATTTATAGTAATAAAATTTTTTTGTTAAACTTTTCAATAATTTTATTTTTAATCCAACACCACAGATTATCCAGAAATATACTTTTATGAAAAATTTCGGTGTTCTAAAAATAAATAATTTAATATTTGATTGGCAGAATGTTTGTTTGACTATATCTTTAATCAAAAAAGGTTTTGGATTTGTAATATGAAATGTTTTATTTAATGAAGTTTCTTTTTCGGAAATTTTTATCATCCATTCAATGGCTGTATCAATTGGCATTAAATTAAGCGATGATTTTTTATGATAAGGAAATGGAAAAAATATTTTTCTTTTTTTTTCTTTTAATGCATTGTTTAACCTATAAAGCGAATAAAGTATTGCGTAATATCCAAAAAAAATTACTTTTTTTAACCTTTTTTTTATTAATATGCTCGGCCTGAAAACAATAAACTTATTATTGTTTTTTTTACCCCACTCTTGTACTGTTTTTTCGGCTTCAAACTTACTTTCTTCATAAGGATTGTTAAATTTTTTCGGTTTGATTAAATCATTTTCAAATATTTTCCCCGGTCTCTGTCCATGTACATATGCTGTACTTATGTAATAAATTGGGCAATTTAATTTTTGTGTGATATTTAAAATATTTTTTAGCCCGTTTACATTAGTATTAAAGATGTCTTCTCTGTCTTTTTCTTTAAAGCTTAGGTTAGCGGCCAAATGCCAAACAGCATTAATTTTTTGTGTGGCATTGATATTGTCATTAATAAAATCACCCTCTATTGTAAGTACGTTTTTTAGGTCCACACTAGGATCTATTGTTTTTAGGGTCTTCTTTATCCTTTGTTTGTAATTTTCATTATTTTTAGACCTGCCCCAAAAAATTATTCTGCAACCTTTTTTTAAAAGTTCTATTGAAAGATGTGAACCCAAAAAACCGGTTCCACCCGTAAGTAGAAAAGTCTTTTCCATATTTTCATTATACCACTTTAAGTGAGGGTTTGAATAATGCGAATGTTGCGAAAATTTTAAAATTGTGGTATAAGGGTATAAGGTTTCAAGGCGGTGAATTTAAAACAGAAAGGAGGCGAAGACAATGGGAAAAGG
>CAYNCE010000071.1:0-3191 GCA_964395855.1 uncultured Gammaproteobacteria bacterium
AAGGAACAATGATGGTGGGAGCCGCCATCACCACTTTTAATCCTACTGTTGTTCATTTTTTTGAACAAAACGCGGTTTCTTTCCGTGTTATAGACAGTTTTGACGGTAGTTCAGCTCGCGGGGATTATATGGGGGCAATACCTGGCGTCGTAAGACCAATCTTGCGATGGACTACTCAGTTTAATGAAATTAATAACAAAGTTTAAATATAATTATATTTTAAGTAAAAAAATATGAAAGTAGTTATACTATGTGGCGGGCTAGGAACTCGCTTAAAAGAAGAAACCGAATTTCGCCCGAAACCAATGGTTTATGTCGGTAATAAACCCATTCTATGGCATATTATGAAAATATATGCTCACTACGGTTTCAAAGACTTCGTATTAGCGTTGGGTTATAAAGGCGACATGATCAAAGAATACTTTCAAAATTATGAACTAATGAATAATGATGTAATGCTTGAACTGGGAAGACCGGAAAATCGCGTTGTCTACCAAAACCATGGAGAAGTCGGATGGAAAGTTACTTTAGCTGATACAGGCCAGCTTGCGCTTAAAGGTTCAAGATTAAAACAAATAGAAAAATATATTGACGGAGATGAATTTATGATGACTTACGGAGATGGCGTTGGAAATGTTGATATCTCGGCGCTATTAGAATTTCATCGCGATCATGGAAAGATGGTAACTATAACCGGATCCATACCTAAGTCACAATTCGGAAAATTAGCTATACTGGAAAACGATACGGCAAACTTTACCGAAAAGCCTAAAGCCGATTCTTTTATAAATGGTGGCTTCTTTGTTTTTAATAAAGCTATCTTTAACCATCTTGTTGATGACGATAGTTGCGATTTAGAATATGGAGTATTAGAGAAGCTTTCGCGAGAAGGTCAGGTTAAAGTTTTCAGACATAAAGACTTTTGGGCAAACATGGATAATTTTAGAGATATGGAATATTTAAATAAGCTCTGGGACGAGGGAAAAGCGGAATGGAAAATCTGGTAAATACACTAAGAAATAATTAATTAAATTTTTATGGAAAATATTCAAAAAAAATTTAAAAATAAAAAAATTTTAATCACCGGGCATACCGGCTTTAAAGGAGCTTGGCTTTCTCAAATATTACTAAATTGGGGCGCTTGTATTACCGGCATTTCTTTAAAACCGACAACCAGCCCTAATTTATTTAATCCACTAAAGATAAAAAATAAAATAAACAATTATTTTACGGACATTAGAGATTTTAAAAAAATAAAAGAAATAGTAAAAAAAGAGAAACCGGAAATTGTATTTCATCTAGCCGCCCAACCGATAGTGAGAGAGAGCTACGATAGACCCTTATACACCTTTGAAACTAATATTATTGGCACTGCTAATATTCTAGAAGCAATCAAAGAAACAAATACGGTAAGATCGGCCGTAATAATCACTACTGACAAAGTCTATAAAAACAATGAATCAGGACGTCCCTTTAAAGAGGGTGACAAACTAGGGGGCGATGATCCTTATAGCGCCAGTAAGGCGGCTGCCGAAATAGTGATAGATTCCTATATTAAATCATTTTTTAATCCAACTGATTATAATAAAAAACATAAGACTTTAATAGCTTCGGCAAGAGCCGGTAATGTTATTGGCGGTGGCGACTGGAGCGACGATAGATTAGTGCCTGATTTAATCAAAGGAATTTTTCATAATAAAAAAATTATTATTCGAAACCCAGATGCAATTAGACCTTGGCAACATGTTCTTGAACCACTTTATGGCTATCTATTATTAGCAACTAAGCTTCAGACCGGCAAAAAAGATTTTTCAGGAGCATGGAATTTTGGTCCAAACAACCAAAGCTTCCTAACCGTAGAAGAATTTACGAAGCTGGCTCTGAAAATATTAAATAAAGGAGTTTATGTTATAAAAAAGGATTTAGATAGTAAACATGAAAGTAAATTATTAAAATTAAATTCCAACAAGGCTAAAAAGCAATTAAATTGGCAACAAGAATTAAATATTAACAAAACCCTAGAATTAACTTTTGAGTGGTATAAAAATTTTTACAAAAAAGAAGATATTATTGATGTCACCAATCGGCAAATAGAATCTTTTTTTACTAAATAATATGGAATGTAGAGCCTGCCATGCACCGATAATAAAATTTTTCTCTTTAGGCCAAATGCCTCTTGTTAATCTTTTTTTAAATAAAGAAGAGATTATCAATGAGAAAAGATTTGATTTAAGTGTCGGCTTCTGCCCTAGATGCTATCTAGTCCAATTAATTAATGCCGTTGCTCCGGAAAAATTATTTAGTGATTATATTTATTTTTCTTCTACCTCAAAATTTTTTTTGGAGCACTGCAAAGAAACGGCTGAGCAACTTACTAAAAAGTTAAAATTAAACTCTAAAAGTTTAGTTTTAGAAATTGCTAGCAACGATGGCGCCCAGTTACAATTCTTTAAAAACCTAGGTATAAAAGTATTAGGAATAGACCCGGCGAAGAATATTGCCGAAGTAGCAAACAAAAAAGGCATTCCGACTATTTCTGAATTTTTTAATTATAAATTTGCAAAAAAACTAAAAGAAAATAAAAATATCAAAGCGGATTTAATTTTCGGCGCTAATGTTCTAGCCCACGTACCGGAAATAGTAGATTTCGTAAAAGGAATAAAAATAATTTTAAAACAGACAGGTACGGCCGTATTTGAATTCCCCTACCTTAAGGGACTGCTAGAGAAAAAATTCGATACTATTTATCATGAACATGTTTTCTACTATTCACTTATAGCTTTAAAGAACCTTTTTAAAAAAGCTAATTTAGAGATATATGATGTTGAGATAACGCCAATGCAAGGTGGGTCTTTGAAAATCTTTGTTTCTCATCCGAATAATTTTAGAATTAGCGCTAATGTCAAAAATCTAATTAATAAAGAAATACAAGATGGTTTTGATAAAATAGAAACTTTTAAAAAAATGAACGAAGATGTCCTAAATTTAAAAAATGAACTTACCTTATTACTGAAAAAACTAAAAAGTGAAGGAAAAAAAATAGCCGCTTACAGCGCACCCGCTAAAGGAAATATTTTATTAAATTATTTTAATATTAACGAAAATTATCTTGATTTTATTGTAGATAAATCAGAGGCAAAACAAGGGCTATGCACACCCGGCACTCACCTATTAGTTCATCCGCCAAAAAA
>CAYNCE010000072.1:0-1463 GCA_964395855.1 uncultured Gammaproteobacteria bacterium
GTCATTTTGATTTTACAAAATTATTACAGGTCTGAAGGTTAATATTGTACTCCAATAATTTATAGGGTCCCATCCTATAGCGCCAACAGAACCATATCCTCCGGCTAAATGTTGGTTATAATCAAACACATCTTCAAACCATTCCCAAGTTTTAGTTGTTGCCCATTGTTTATAAATAGCGTTTCCTAAATAATTGTATTCTATAAAATAAGGTAATCTAACTGTCTTGTTTTCGATTTTTAAAATACGCAAGATAAATGGTTTAAGCCGGTTTATATCATTAATAGATAAGCAAAACCTAGAACTAAATCCATGTTTGTTTAAAACAGCATGCAGATATTCGTTTTTATGAATTTGCGTTTTTTTCTGCTTTAGATATTTTTCAAGATTAATGCCCACTTTTTTCAACATATGGACGTTTTCGCTGGTTATCCAGGGCATTTTTTTTTCAGGTTTATCCCTTGAGTCAATTAATATCCACTGCCCAGAGAGATTTAGCGCTTTTGGACTAATTTTTCCTTCTTGTATTTTTTTATAAAAGATTTTATTCGGTTTGTCTTTCCATAAAGGCAAAACTAAATCTTGTTTAAGGGTAATTTTTGGAATATAGTGTATATTAAAATTTAATTGTTCCCAATGTTGAACAATCTTATTATTTAAATAATTTGGCAGAGGAGGAATCTTAAAATTTTTTACTGATAAAAACCTCTGGATTATTCTTCTCTCTCTTTCTTTAATTAAATTAAACTCTTTCATTTTTTGAGCCTCTTTTTATTGTTTCAATTTGTCGGACAGGCGTAGGGTCCACTTGATTAAGAATAGCTAAATAAAAACTAATCCAGTCACCAAGTAAAACCAAAGAAAGTATCTGAGTAAAGATGTCTTCCCCAAATTGAGGAATCTTTTCCCAACGAATACAGTCTTTTTCTAAAAGTTTTTCAAATTCTATTAAAGATTTTTTAGATTTTATTTGTTTTTGAAGGTTTTCTAAAATTAAAAAAATAAAATCATCTTTTAAACGTTGGGGAAACCTACTTTCAACAAAATTATGAAAAATTTCTGGTTCGGTTTCAAAAAAAGAAAAATTTTTGCCATTTTCAGCAAATTGTGTTTTCCAACGTCTGGCTACTCCAGAAAGATTTGTTGGGGCAATAATGATAGGCAGATGGTCAAAGACAAAATAGGCTAAATGTTTAGCAATATTTTTTTCATTTGGCGTTTGAGGATAAAAGAGTTGATTGAACTCTTTTAATAATTTTAAATTGTGATGTATTTGTAAATCTTTAAGATTAATAAGTTTACTTTTTTCCAAAACAACCAAAATGGGCATTAAAAGATAACTTAAGCTGGCTCTAGGAGGGGCTTTGTATTGAAAATTAAAAATAGGTAATTTATTTTTTTGAGCAAATTTTTTTAATTCTCCGCCTTGGGTAATAATAAAAATTTTAGCTTTTGCTTGAAGG
>CAYNCE010000072.1:1563-3170 GCA_964395855.1 uncultured Gammaproteobacteria bacterium
AATATATTAACAATTTAACATAAAAGTCAAAGACTGTCTATTGTATAAATGGATTAGATTTGATATGATAAGAATAACCCCTCACCCTTTAGTGATAAAATGTTTTTGCATTTTCGAAATGAGTCCCTCACTCTTCAGTTTTGTTTTACTACTAGAGTTAAAAAATAAATAAAATACGATCATCAAAAATTTTCTTTGGAAAATTTTGATACCTAAATTTTACATTTTAATTTTTAATTTTTGAATTTTTTATGAGCGGGCATAGTAAATGGGCAAAACTTCGACACTCCAAAGGAACCATTGATGCTAAGAGAGGAACTATGTTCACAAAATTAGGCAATGTTATTACCATTGCTGCTCGTGAGGGCGGTGGAGATTCAGACAGTAATTTTAAATTACGTTTAGCTATTGAAAATGCAAAAAAGGCTAATTTACCAAAAGATAATATTGAAAGAGCAATTAAGAGAGGAACCGGAGAATCAGCTGGTGGACACATTGAAGAGGTGATTTATGAAGCATTTGGACCTAATAAAACTTCATTTATTGTTGAAGCTTTAACTGACAATAAGAATAGAACCGTGGCTAATTTGCGACGAATTTTTAATAAACACGGAGGAACTTTGGCTGGTCAGAATTCTGTCTGTTGGATGTTTGAAAAAAGAGGAATCCTAAGAATTACAGATTGCAGATTGAAGATTGATGATTTGGAAAAATTTCAGCTTGAGGCGATTGATTTGGGAGTCGAGGACATTAAAAAAGAGGATGATGAGCTGGCTGTTTATACTAAGTTAGAGGATTTAGAGAAGATAAAAAAGGGATTAGAAAATCAAGGAGTAAAAATAGATTACGCTCAGATAGAATGGTTTGCTAAAGATTTAATCAAAATTGATAAAGAAACACAAAAAAAAGTTAATGCTATTTTTGCCGAACTTGAGGATAATCCAGATATAAATGACTATTATTCGAACATCGAATAATAGTCAAAATTACAAATAACAAATTACAAATAATAAACAAATTCAAAATCACAAATTCTAAATTCTAAATGTTTTGAATTTTGGTCATTAGAATTTAGATATTGTTTGATGCTTGATGCTTGTGATTTAAATAAAGAATGTTCCAATGTTCAAATGTTCCAATGTTCAAATGATAATAATGGGTATTGACCCAGGCGTTGCCACAACAGGATATGCAGTTATTAAGGTATTATCAGATAATCTGGTAGCTCTTGATTATGGTTGTATTAAAACTTCTAAAAAAGAGGTTTTTCCTCAGCGATTATCAGAAATTTATCATGGATTAAAAATTTTAATTAAAAAATATAAGCCAAATAAAATTGCCGTAGAAACTCTTTATTTTGCTAAGAATATTAAAACGGCAATGAGAGTCAGCGAGGCAAGAGGTGTTGCTATTTTAGCTGCAGCAGAAAGTAAGGTTAAAGTTGCTGAATTTACACCTCTTCAGGTTAAACAAGCTTTAACAGGTTATGGACGAGCTTCTAAGAGTCAGATTCAGCAAATGGTAAAAATAATATTTAAATTAAAAAAAATACCTCGTCCAGATGATATAGCAGACGCTTTAGCTATTGCCCTTACCTGTGCTCAAAC
>CAYNCE010000073.1:0-3125 GCA_964395855.1 uncultured Gammaproteobacteria bacterium
AATACTATTTGTATTGGGATGAAAGATGGGAAGTTTTTTTTATTGTTCTTTAAAAAATATCCTAATGGATAAAGATAAAAACAAAATGGGGGGTAAAATGAAAATCGTCTATATGATAACAGATGAATGCAACACAAGATGTCTTCATTGTTATAAGAAAAAGGGTAAATCCATAAAACGAAGCGTATCAGAATGCAAAAAAGATATTAAAAACCTATTAAAAAAGGAGCATCAAGTTATAACCGCGGGTGCTGAGATTCTGTGTAATCCAAAAATATTGCAAGTATACCAATTGGTCAAACAAAACTATTTGCTAAGCAATGGAATTATATTGGCCAACAATCCTGAAATTTTTGAACAGTTGATTCTTTATGGAATCAATAAAGTTGAGATTAGCTGGCATATTGGATTCCAATCTGTTCTTAATCAAATTCCTGAACACGTTATTAGAAAAGCCATCTTAAATGCCCAAAAAAAAGGATTATTGGTTCAAATTAATTGTGTAATTAGTAATAAAAATTATACTTTAATTAAAAATATTTGCCAAAAATCATTAAGTATTGGCGTTAGACATTTAAAGCTTTTCCAACTGCTGCCAACAAGACGAGAGATGCTGAAATTTCAATTAACGGAAACACAAAAAGCAAGCGTTATTAAACAGGCACAAGAATCAAGGCAAGTGCATGACAGAGAAACTCTTTATTTGCAATTACATCCTAACTTTAATTCTCAAATAACAAAAAAAAGTATTAAAGCAAAAAAGAATGGATTGTTTTGCCTAGCAGGAAAAGATTTTGCGGTGGTTGAAACCGATAATAGAGTGTATCCTTGTCCTTTTTTATCTCAAGATCAATTTTGTATTGGAACATTCCATGAGGGTCAACTTATAATAAATAAAAAGATAAAACATGATGGAAAGGATTGTTTAGCTGAAAAACTACTAATTAAGCAAAAGGAGGCTTAAAAATGATTGATATGAATGTAAAACACTTATTGAAAGACCATGCTTACCAGAACATTCCACTTAACTATGAAGAAGCATACGACTTGGGACTGTATACTCTGCAAGGTTGTAAGGGCGATGAATTAGCGCAAAAACAAAGCATTGCCGTTTTATGCGCCTTACACACAAAAGCAACTTATGCGTGGATATACGACGAAAAACAGGAAAAAATTCATGAGCATAGACTTCCAAAAAATGCCGCTGAACAGATTGCTGGAATTTGCGCCGAGATTTTCGAACACGATATCGCGAAATCAGAATTTGGTTTTGTTAACCCTAATGTCCCCTACGCAATGGATAACTGCGGTATGGGCGGAGATTTAGTTGTTACGGCAAACATCAGCACAATCGCAGGATTTATTGCCGCAGCTGCCGGGATTCCTATGTGCAAACATGGATCACCAGCAAACGCCGATCAAGGAAAATATGGAAGTTCTGATTTTATCTCTTTAATTTGCGGTATTAATAATTACGCTTCCAAAAAAGATGTTGAAAAATGCGTAGAACAATTTAAGTTTGGCTACACCGAAGCTTGTGACACCCGTTATAAGCAAATACACACCCAAACTCATAAAATTGCTATGCTGCCTCACATGAACGACATCATCGGCCCAATTACTAATCCTTTAAATCCTCAAAAACTCACTAAAAGAGTTTTGGGAGTTAATCATTTGATTTCTCCAAAGATTATTGCTGAAGTATATAAGATTCTAAATGAAAAAGGTATTACAAATCTTCAGCATGGATTGTTTGTTCGTGGATTTGTTGATGATGACCGACAAAAGGGAATGGATGAAGTTTCAATTTGCGCCGGCGGAACCCAAGTAGCGGAACTTAAAAATGGAGAGATAAAAGAATACGATCTATTCGCGAATGATTTCGGGGTTAAAACCATATCTGAGAAGGCAGTACAGCCAATCGGTAATAAGGGTGATTATTCATTAAAGATACTGCAAGGAAAAATCAACAGCGAACAACTTAGTATCGTTCTTGCAAACTCGGCTATTCTTTTCTATTTAGCTGAAAGGTCAACTAATCTAAAAGAATGCTATAAAATGGCAGAAGAAACATTTCACAGCGGCAAGCCGTATAAAATAATGCTTGCTATTAAAAAAATGTTGCCAATAACTTAGTAAACCACGGAGGGGAAATGTAAATTTCCCCTCCAAATTTCTTTTAAAAATGCCAAGTAAAATATAAATTTTTTATAAAAAATATTATGAATAAATTCAAAAAAATCTTCAAAAAAGATAAAAATATAATTATCGGAGTAATCCACTTTCCGCCTCTTTTGGGGTATCCGGATTTTCCTGGTTTTAAAATTGCTCTAAATAATGCCTTAAAAGATTTAAGCGCCTTTGAAAAAGGCGGAGTTGATGGAATTATTTTTGAAAACAATTATGATATTCCGCACAAAACTTTTGTAGATTTTTCGGTAGTCGCTTCAATGACTTTTTTGGGAGAAAAAATAAGAAACAACACAAAACTACCTCTTGGCATAAGTGTGTTATGGAATGATTATCGCGCCGCGTTATTAATCGCGAAAATTCTTAATTTGCAGTTCATCCGAATTCCTGTTTTTGTTGATAAAGTAAAAACAAATTATGGAATAATTGAAGGCGAGGCAAAAAAAATAATTAAATATAGAAAAACAATTAAAGCAGAAAATGTTGCTATATTTACTGATATTCATGTTAAACATGCTAAACTTTTATCAAAAAACAATATAATCACATCCGCCAAGCTTGCGATTAAAAATCATTCTGACGCGATCATTGTTACCGGAAAATGGACTGGACAATCTCCAAATTTAGAAGAATTAAAAAAGATAAAAAACTCTGTTGGATCATTCCCTATTTTAATCGGCAGCGGAGTTAATAAAAACAATATTAAATCTCTTTTCAAATATGCTAATGGGACAATTGTTAGTACATTCTTAAAAAAGGGGTCATTAAAAAAAGAAGAAATTAATGTAAAATCTTATGAGCAGAGAATAAGTAAAAACAAAGTAAAAGAATTGAAGAAAGCGTTAAATTAAAAAATTATTCTCTTCCTACCACAATCATTACCTTTTCTATTGTCTCAATCGGTTTATGATAACCAGTTGGATAATCCCTGATGG
>CAYNCE010000074.1:0-3115 GCA_964395855.1 uncultured Gammaproteobacteria bacterium
ACAGCGGGACCATTAAATTTAAAAACAAAAAAATAAATAATCTATCACCGGAAAAAATTTCCAATCTCGGTATTTCAAGATTATTTCAACAAACAAAATTGTTTAATAATCTAACCGTTAAAGACAATTTACTTTTGGCAATTGATAATAATGACACAAAATTTTGGTCCTCCTTTGTTAAAACTTCGGAGGATAAAAAAAATTTTATTTGTAGGAACACGCCACGGCGTGTTCTTATTAAAAACAAACAAATCAAAGAAATTTTAGAATTAGTCGGAATGCCCCGCAATTCTGAGGGATCCGCCTCTGGCGGAAATAATTTTCAAGATAAATTAACTCGAGATTTAAGTTATGGTCAAAAGAGATTAGTTGAATTGGCTCGGACAATTTTAAACCCACACACATTTTTAATGTTAGACGAGCCAGTTGCTGGAGTTAATCCTAAATTACGACAAAAAATTTCAGAAATTTTGCTATTGCTAAAAAAACAAGGCGAAACAATTCTCTTAATTGAGCATAATATGAATTTTACTTTAAAAATTTCTGACTGGGTAATTGTGATGGATGAAGGCAAAGTAATTGCAGAAGCTAAGCCAGAAGATATTAGGAATAATAAAAAAGTGCTGGAAGCGTATTTGGGGGAATAATATTTGACAGAGGTTTTATATAAGGTATAATTATGATATGACAAAAACATCAAAAAACGAACAACTAATTCAAACTCTATTTTCCGGTAAAAAAGGGAAAAAATATTTTGGTAAACATGTGGCTGTAGTGGCTGACAAGGTTTTACTTTTACCGAATGATTCTCATAAAGCCACTGAATTACTTGATAATTTGGAAGTTAAATACAAAGAGATACCAGAGTTGGTTTTTGTTCCTAAACCAGAAACCTATATTTTGATCTGCTTATGAAAAGTATAGAATTTAAATTTCGTCGCTTGCCTTCAGAAATCTTCGGTTTTATTTATAGACCTTATGTCACGGTTTTACTACGGAAGAAAGACAAAAGTGGCTGGCGTAAAGCCAGAATGATTGTTGATACCGGAGCTGATTATTCCATTTTACCAAAATCCTACGCTGATTATTTAGGTATAGATTTAACTACAGATTGTATAGCTCAATCTACCCACGGCATTGGCGGAATGGAAACGGTTTATATTTTAAAGAGCATGGTTCTAAAAATTGGTAATTTTGAACGCAAAGTTCCAGTAGGATTTTTAGATCGTGATGATGTGCCACCATTACTTGGTCGGCATGAATGTTTGGAAACTTTTCGCACTGTTTTAGATAAACGAACAATAACTTTATTCTCTAATTAAAATTAGAGATAACTTCAAAATAATTTTAAAAAATTAACTCTTGCGGGTTATTAGAGTTATTCGCTTTAATCCGCAACATTCGCAATTTTATGAAAAAACAAATTTGGATCCCAGTTTTAGTTGTAGTAATTATTATAGTCGGGATAATTTTACTAATCCAAAACAAAAATAATCAAATTGATGAAAATCAAGAACCGATTAAGATTGGAGCGATTTTGCCGCTGACTGGCAAAGGTACTAAATATGCAGAAGAAGCAAGGCGTGGTATTGAAATGGCCTTAGAAGAAGAAAAGGATTTAAAATTGGAGATTATTTATGAGGACAGCAAGAGTGACGCCAAAGAAGGTATATCAGCTTATCAACGTTTAAGGACAATGAGTCTATCTACTTTGATTACTGGCGACAGCTCTATATCATTGGCAGTTTCACCACTTGCAAATCAGGATGAAGTTTTACAAATGGGAGTTTTCTCATCAGTTTCCGAATACACTTCTCCCGATGATTTTACTTTTAGAGTGACTGTTAGGTCAGAGGTGGAGAATAAAAAAATAGCTGGATGGGCCATTGATCAAGGTTATAAAAAATTTGCTTTGCTTTACACTAACAACAACTGGGGAATGAGCCATTATAATTTTATTAAATCAGAAATTGAGAGATTGGGCGGCGAAGTTATTGTCGAGGAAAATTTTCTGGAAAGTGATAATGATTTTAAAACCCAGCTTATAAAAATAAAAGATAAAAATCCAGAAGCTGTATTTTTGTTAGCTCGTTCGCAAAATGCGGGAATGATTTTAAAACAAGCTAAAGAATTAGGATTTCAAACACAATTTTTTGGCGTGCGCGCAGTAGAAACCCAAGAATTATTAGATATAGCAGGAGATTCTGCGGAAGGAATTATTTATCCTTACTCATTTAATCCAGATTCAAACAACGAGCGAGTTAGAAATTTTGTATCAAACTACAAAGAAAAATACAATGAAATACCAACAGCTTATGTGGCTGAAGGATATGACGCAATGAGCTTGTTGATTAAATCAATTAAACAGTGCAAGGGAGATGATAGCCAGTGTATGAAAAATGATTTATTAAATACAAAAAATTATCCAGGAATTTTAGGTGATATGACTTTTGATGGAAATGGAGATGTGTTTTATGATTATTTTATTAAGACCGTTAGGAACGGTCAATTTGTCCCATACGAACAATAAAAAAATAAAAGACAAATTTCTAAAACCCCGATTTGCGTCGGGGTTTTTGGTTTGGCAAAATTGGGGGAGGATGGTAAGATGACATTAACTATTTGAGGGGTCGGGGAATTTCTACCCGTTTAAAAGGTACAGTGTACCTTTTAAACTAGCTGAGGGTTTTGCGGCTTTAGCCGCTTAAAAGGCGCTAAAGCGCCTTAAACCCTCGACTAAAGTCGGGTAGAAATTATAACTCAACTAAAATTAGCCTGAATAATTCCCCGACCCCTCAGTTATTTATGCTAAAAATAACTAATCTAAAATCCGGCTACGATAAAATGGAAATCCTTAAAGGGATTGATTTTGAGGTAGGTGAAAAAGAAATTGTGGCAATTATTGGACCAAATGGCGCAGGCAAATCAACATTATTAAAAAGTATTTTTAATTTGTGTGAAGTTTATTCAGGTAAAATAGAATTTAATAATAAAAATATTACTCATCTACCAACTCATAAATTAATTTATCAAGGCATTAGTTATGTACCACAAGGCAGGCAGGTTTTTTCCACTCTGACTGTTCGGGAAAATTTAGAGATGGGAGCGTTTATTC
>CAYNCE010000075.1:0-3107 GCA_964395855.1 uncultured Gammaproteobacteria bacterium
GCGCCGCCTAAATCTTTTGTACTTTTATTTTCCCTATGCTATAATGATACTAATTGATACTTTGAAGATAACATGAAAATAGACAAAAAACAACTTTACACAACAGAAGAAACCGCAAAAATTCTCAAAGTTTCATCTATTACAATAAAACGCTATATTGCTGATGAAAAAATACCCTCAATTAAATTTAACGGGATTAGACGAATTAAGGGGTTGGATTTGGCAAAAATTTTAAATTCTACCAAAAAGCAATATGCTAAATAATTTAATAAACACTATACAAAATATTGATTGTTTGGAGGGTTTTAAACTAATTCCCGATAAGTCCATAGATTTAATACTTACTGATCCGCCCTATGGACTAAATAAACAAGGGATAAAAAATGATCACGATTTAAGTTCATTTTATTCTATTCTGCCAGAAAGTCGCCGAGTCTTAAAAGATAATGCTTTTTTTATAACCTTTTTCAGCACAAAATTTTTGCCAAATATTTTTGAAAATAATCCATTTCAATATTTTTGGAATTTTGTTTTGTATTGTCCAAATGGCCAAGTAATGTCGCCAATCGGATTTACAAAATACATGTCTTGCGTTGTTTTTAAAAAAGGTGATCCAAAAATGATTAAGAGGGGCAAGGATATATTCGTTGACACGCCCGGAAAAATGGTTGAACCTGACGAAGGTTTTATAAATCACCCCACGCCAAAACCAAAAACCTTTATCAAAGAAATTCTAAATATGTTTTCAAAAGAGAATGATATTATTTTAGACCCGTTTATCGGAAGCGGAAGCACAGCGGTCGCTTGTAAAATTCTTAGAAGAAATTACATCGGTTTTGAGATAAATTCTGAATATTGTAAATTATCGGAAAATAGAATAAACAAGTTTTAATATGAAAAATAAGCAAGAAATATTGGGTCAATATTTTACAAAAATAGAAATAGTCCGCAGGCTATTGACTTTGTTATTTGATTATAAAAAATACAACAACAAAATTAAAATACTTGAACCTTCCTTTGGAACCAGCAATTTTATTAAGGGGTTAAACGAAAAAGACTATTTAAATATTGACGGCTGCGAAATTGATAAAGATTTAACAAAAAATCCCTGCGATTTTTTTGAAATGCCATTAGCAAAAAAATATGATTTATTGATTGGTAATCCGCCTTTCAGTAAATATAACTTGAAAGAAAGTTATTTTTCGTTGAAAAATTATATTAAGTCCACAATTTGGCCATCGTTATATCTCACAAAAAAAGAATTAAAAAAAGACAAAGAGAAAATAGAAAATGTTTTTATTCTAAAATCGTTGAAACATATTAAAGACGAAAGCTCATCGATTGGGTATGTTTTGCCTATTTCTTTCTTTATTAAAAATAAAAACAAATCCGTAAAAGAGGAGATTCTTAAATATTTTTCAACGATAATAATTTATCAAAATGACAAAATATGGTTCGACCGAAACATACCTTGTTGCTTCGCTATTTTTACTAATATCAAAGAATTAAAAAGTAAGATTGTTGTAATTTATGAAAATAGCACAATAAATGAGGAAGTATTTGATATAAAAAATATATACGAAGAACTAATCCCGCAAGTCATTTTCCATAAAAATAATGGCTATATTAAAAATGATAAAGGCATTCCTCTTAAGGAATTTTTGGAAAGCAAAAATATAAAAGTCAAAAAATCCTATAAAGAAAATAACATTTCCGCCAGTAATATTCTAGAAAAAAACAAAATACCCGCAAACAAACCAATCGAAAACTATAAATTGGCGGTAGTAAGAGTTGGCAACGCAAGTGTCGGGAAATGCGGCTTAATCAACATAAAAGACGATATTCTGAATGATATGTTTTACATTTTTGATGTTAAGGACCAATATAAAAAAAATAAGCAGATAAAAGAAGCAATCTGCCAACAAATAAATAAAAAAATAGACTATTTTAGAAACATTACTTGCCGCGTTGGAAGTAAATCAATAAAAAAAGAGGATGTTTACAACTTCAAAGTAATTATCTGACTATTTCACCCAATAATCGGATTATATCATTCTTGTGATTTACTGATGAGTGAGCCAAAGCTTTTGCGACCTCAACTATGGATTGTTTGGACGGGCTCCAACGACATTTCGCCCCTGATCCCAACGGATTATTAGTTAAAATATTGCCTTCGTTATTCTCCAATATTATATTAGGATGATTAAACCCAATCAGTACGAACATGTGTGCGGCTAAAGTATAATCTCCCATTTTAAATGTTATTTTTACTTTTAAATTTGTATCAACATTTTTTTCAAATGAATAAAAAATTTCCTCATACTTATATACTGAAAAACCACCGATATTCTGATTAATATTTTGTTTTTGTGCTGCTCTACTATAATAATCAGAATCTCTTAACGAAATATTTATCTCACGTATTTGACGTATTAAATTCTGAATATCGTCTCTCGTAAATTTTTGAGTTATTATTTGAATCAATTCATCGTTTGTAATCATCCATTCAATATAAGAATTATCAAAGTTGACCACTTCTGAAGCGGGTTTATTTATGTGATTGCCACTTTCGTCACAAATTCTTACCTTACTCCGAGGAGATGTTAATTTTAATTCAATTACATTATTGTTTATATTTATTGTTGACATATTAAGATAAAAAATAGTTTATATCTTTTTTTAAAACTTTCGCTAATTCTTTTAGCTCGGCGATATCAATTCTTCTTTCGCCCCTTTCTATTTTCGAAATGTAAGATTGGGGCTTTTTTAATTTTAGAGCGATATCTTCTTGCTTTAAGCCAGCGTTAATCCGAGCTTTTTTAAGCTTTTCTAGGGTATTTCTATAATCTTTTGAATAAATTGACTTTGACATACTTGTTTGTATTGTATATCCTATTGTGGTATAACCCAAAATAGGTTATGATAATAAATGGGGGTAAATCTGTAGTGTGCGCACGGGAGGGTGGGGCAAACACAACATCTTTTTTCTTGGCGGCGTATTTCGCAAAGCGAAATACGAAATTCGGCGGCGGCGAAAAAAAATTGGAATCGGAAAGCGAGGGCGGGCAAAAATTCCTTCTCCCCAACCCCCTTCCCCCGCACCAGAA
>CAYNCE010000076.1:0-3010 GCA_964395855.1 uncultured Gammaproteobacteria bacterium
TTTCTTAACTTTTTTAGCCACACTAAATATACCTACTTTTGCGTTTTCTAATTTTACAAAATCGCCAACCTTCATTTTAATACTTTCATTAAAACTGCCAGAGGAAAAAATTGCTGTAGCTTTGAGATTTTTATCAACAAAAACTGGTATTTTATACATTGAACCAAAAGCAGACATTGAACCGGGTTTAACTTTAAATTGCGATTTCATCACTCCTTCTTTTGGAATTTCAACTTTTGTAATTCTTAATTCTTTAGTTGTCATTACTTTTGCTAATTTTTTTAAATCAATGTTCTTATCAGCCGGGACAATCGCAATAGCATAAGGTTTTTTGCCAGACTCTAAAGGCTTATTAGTTTTAACTAAAAGACTTTTAGCAATTTGGTTTAATTTGACTTTCATTGTTTGAGCAACATCATAAGCAGTGTAGACAATTTTATGTTCTACTACCTCATACACTTTACCACTTTGTTCTAAAATTTTTGTGAGTTTTTTGTTAATCATAAATTTATTTTTTAATTTTAAATTTAATTTTTAATTGTTCACCAAATAATTTCTTAGCTTCTTTTTTGCCTTGTCGGGTTAATTTAATTTCTTTAATAAACCACTTATATTTTGTCCTTTGCCCAAACCCAACTAATAATTCTTTTTCAATTAATCTTTCCATGCTTTTAGTGATTATTTTAGTTTGTAATTCTTTTTTAGGTAATTTTTTAGATTTATTATAAAACTGATTTAAACGCGTGCGCGAAATTTTGCCTGTTCTGGACTCCAGACATTGCAAGAGGATAAATTTTTGTAAATGCGATAAACGCATAAATTTATTTTTCAATCTCTATACCCAATTCCTTTAACTGTTCCTCACTTACTTCACTTGGACTATCCATTAAAGGGTCGCAGTTGTCAGATGTCTTTGGGAAAGCAATAACTTCACGAATAGATTTTTCGTTTGCTAAAACCATTATTAATCTATCTAAACCAAAAGCAATTCCACCGTGCGGTGGCACGCCATATTTAAAAGCTTCAAGCAGATGACCAAATTTATTTTGGATTTCTTCATCATTATGTCCTAATAATTCAAAAACTTTATGTAAAATTTTCGGATCATGAGTACGAATTGAACCGCCAGCAATTTCATTGCCATTTAAAACTAAATCATATTGCAAAGCTTTAATTTTTTTCATCTTGCCAGATGATAAATCTTTTAAACTTCTTGGATTAATGGCTGTAAAAGGATGATGAGTCGCGCCCCATCTCTTGTCGCCTTCTTTATATTCAAACATTGGGAAATCAGTTACCCACACAAAAGCTAATTCATTTTGATTATTTTTATCTTCTCTCAAATCAGGTCTGTCACTATTATGCAATTTCATTGCCTGCGCATAAGTCATTTTTTTAAACGGCTTAAAAGTTAATTTGTAATCGGGTAATAATTTTTGAACTAATTTAACAACCAAACTTTCTGTTAATTTTAAAATTTCTTTTTGTTCTATAAAACTCATTTCTAAATCTAATTGAGTAAATTCTGCCTGTCGATCACCACGTTGGTCTTCATCACGAAAACAGCGCACAACTTGAAAATATTTTTCCATTCCGGCAATCATTAACATTTGTTTGTATTGTTGCGGACTTTGCGGCAAAGCATAAAACTTGCCTGGATAATTTCTTGAAGGCACAAGAAAATCACGAGCCCCTTCTGGCGTTGATTTTGATAAAAATGGAGTTTCAATTTCTGTAAAATCTTTTTTATACAAAAATTCACGCATAAATCTAACTATTTCATGACGCAATAAAATATTCTTTTTCATTCTCTCATGTCTTAAATCCAAATATCTATACTTTAATCTTAATTCCTCGTTTGCCTGCCTGTCTTCATTTTCAATCTCAAACGGAGGAGTTTCAGATTTAGATAAAATAACTATTTTTTTAGCCAAAACTTCAACTGTTCCAGTTGCTAAATTTTTATTGATTTGCTTTTCTCCTCTTTCTTGCACCAATCCTTCAATTTCCAGCACAAATTCCGGACGAATATCTTTTAAAACTTCCATAGATTTTTCATCAAGCTCTTGTGGCACACACACAACTTGTGTTATTCCCCATCTATCACGCAAATCCAAAAACACAATTTTGCCCATATTCCTGCGAACATGAACCCAGCCATTTAGCTTGACCTGTTCCCCGACTTTTTTAATTGTTTCTATTGATATTGTTCGTGGCATATTATTTAATTAAATTAATTCTCTAAAAGCCATTCATAAACAGGCTTTATTATAATTTTTTTATTATCAATTTTTAATTCATCCTCTAAATCATCAGTTAAAATTAATCCTTGTTTTAAATTATATTTTTCCATTGCTCCTAAAAGGCCGTTAATTTCTCTATCTTTATTTTTCGGCAGTAATGTTTTAGTAACTTGAATCGCTTCAGTTATTTTCTGCCCTTGTTTAATCAAAAAATCACATTCTTTTTTATCGCTATAATAATAAATTTCTTGACCTCTTCTTTTTAATTCTAAAAATACTATATTTTCTAACAACTGGCCATAATTCTCGCTAAAAGCAAAAGAAACCGCCCTGATAAGACCAGTGTCAATGCTGAATATTTTTTTATCATTGATTATTTGTTTTTTTAAAGAATAATCATATTTAGCAATGCTAAAATTTAAATAACTTTCTTCTAAAAAATCAATATAATTTTTAACTGAACTTGCGCTCTTGAATTCAAGAATTTTTTTAAGATTATTAAAACTAATTAAACTGGCTGTGTTGGATAATAGATATAAAGCAAGCTCTCTAAATGATCTTGTGTCTTTTATTTTAAACCTGACTATTAAATCTTTAATTAAAATATCTTGATAAAGCTGAGTTAATTCATTCTTGTCTTGGCTTTTAACTACTTCTGGAAATCCCCCGTATTCTAAATATTTGCTAAAATATTTTTTAAGCTGGCTTTTTTCTTTGGTAGTATAAAAATTTTTTAAATTAAATTTATGATAATCTAAAAACTCTTT
>CAYNCE010000077.1:0-2964 GCA_964395855.1 uncultured Gammaproteobacteria bacterium
AAGACGCAATAGCTTTTGTAATTTTATTTATTTTCTTAATTTTCAGACCGCAAGGCATACTTGGAATTAAGAAAAATAATAAATAAATTTGTTGACAAATTATTTCATTTCTAATATAATAGAAATGAAGTTTAAAACTGTGGATAAAAAACGAAACGAGATTTATAAGTTGGCTAATGTTAGATAGTTTGTTTATAACAATAAAAATATGACAAAAAAAGAAATAATCTGGCGAGAGATTTTATATCAAGCGTTGGAGAAAAAACAATTTAAGTTTACGCAAAAACAACTATTTAAAAAATAATTTTATAAAAAATTTAACTTTAGACCAAAACCCGCCTTTTACAAAGGGCGGGTTTTGGTTGGCAAAAAGAGGGAAGGATGGCAAGATAATAATAGAAATTTACCCCCACACCAAATCAATGGGTTTGTTAGTTTGAGTGCGGAGGTATAAATAAAATAATTTTTTATTTTTATATTTTGATAAGAATAAATTTGGTGTGGGGGTAAACATTTTGGCGGGGTAAAGGCAGTTGATTCGCCAGAATTAGCCATTTTTTGATTATTTGACATTTCATATTTTGTGCAGTATAATTACTGTAGTGCATAAAATATGATAATTTTATTCAATACAAAAATATGATTAAAGACATTGTTTTACAACACAAATTAGAAAAAGAAAAATTTTTAGCCCAAGAATATGTACCCAGAGAACAGCTTGCTTTTGGCAGAAAAATTTTAGACAGTAATTTAATTAAAGTTATTATGGGTCCCAGAAGGGCTGGCAAATCAGTTTTTTGTTTTTTATTGCTTAAAAATAAAAACTTCGCTTATTTAAATTTTGACGATGAAAATCTTTTGCAGATTAAAAATTATGATGATATTTTGAAAGCTTTGATAGAAGTTTATTCCAAGATGGATTTTATCTTTTTTGATGAAATTCAAAATTTAAATAATTGGGAATTGTTTGTTAATCGTCTCCAACGGCGAGGATATAATATAATTTTAACTGGTTCAAACGCTCAACTTTTAAATAAAGAATGGGGCACTGCTTTAACGGGCAGACATTTGCCAATAGAAATTTTCCCTTTTAGCTTTAAAGAATTTTTGCAAGTAAAGAATTTTAAATTAGAAAAAAATATTTTTGAGACAACAGAGAGAAAAGGTAAAATTTTGCATTATATTGATGAATATCTCAAGATAGGCGGTTTCCCGGAAATAGTGGTTAAAAATTTAGATGCCAAGTCATATTTAGAAACACTTTTTGACGCTTTGTTATTAAAAGATGTAATTAAGAGATATAAAGTTAGATTTTCGCAAAAAATCTACAGCTTGGCATCCTATTTAATTTCCAATTTTTCTTCCGAGTCCAGTTACAACAAATTAAGAAATATTTTAGAGTTTCGCAGTAGCCATACTGTTCAGCAATATATGAAATATTTAGAAGAAGCTTATGTTTTCTTTTTTCTGAATAGATTTTCTTTTAAATTAAAAGAGCAGATTAAATCTCCAAGAAAAATTTATTTATCGGACAATGGTTGGATTTTGGCCAAAACGTTTGCTTCCTCTTCAAATATTGGCAGGCTAATGGAAAATACAGTTTTTGTGCAACTTATAAAAAAAGGGCATAAATTTAATCAAGATATTTTTTATTATCAAACAAAAAATAAAAGAGAGGTGGACTTTGTGTTAAAACAAAACTTAAAAATAAAAGAATTAATTCAAGTTTGTTATGATGTGAATGAAACAAAAACAAAGGAAAGAGAAGTTAAAGCATTGATTGAAGCCAGCCAGGAATTAAGATGCAATAAATTATTAATCATTACTTATGATTTTGAAACAGAAGAAAAAGTTAAAAATAAAAAGATTAAATTTGTCCCTTTATGGAAATGGCTGTTAGAATAATTTTTTATGCTAAAAATCCAAAACCCGCATAGTTTTTTAATGTTAGATGAACCAGTGGCTGGTGTTAATCCAAAATTACGACAAAAAATTTCAGAAATTTTGCTATTGTTAAAAAAACAGGGCGAGACAATTTTACTGATTGAACATAATATGAATTTTACTTTAAAAGTTTCTGATTGGGTCATTGTGATGGATGAAGGCAAAGTAATTGCTGAAGCTAAGCCAGAAGAGATTAGGAATAATAAAAAAGTGCTGGAAGCGTATTTGGGGGAATAATTTTTTTTGACTTTTAATTACATTTTGCTATACTTAAATCATTAAAAATAACTAAAAAATATGGATACACAAATTTTAATTCAACCAAAAATTCAAGGCGATAAAGTTGTTTTAGAAATTCCAAGAAAGATTTTGGAAGGAATTTTGAGACATAAAACAACTAGAGACACTCAAGTTAAGAGAAAAACCAACTGGAATGAGATTAAGAAATTAAGAGGCGCTTGGAAAGGTATGGACATTGATCCAATGGAGTATCAATTAAAAATCAGATCAGAATGGGACAGAAAGTTAGATATTTAATTTATGTACTTTTTTGATACCAATTCTATCATCTATTATTTTAATGGCATTCAAAAAATGGTTGAGTTTTTTGAGTTGCTCGGAAATGACAATCAAGAAATAAATCTTTCAGTGATTACTAAAATTGAGTTACTAAGTTTTGAAAATAAAAATCAAATTAAAAATATTGAGAAGTTGTTAGCTAATAGTAATATCTTTTCTTTAGATCACGAGGTAGTTGACAAAACAATTGAAGTTAGAAAAAAGTATAAATTAAAATTGCCAGATGCGATAATTGCGAGCACAGCTTTGGTTAATAATTTAATTTTAGTTACTCACAACAAAAAAGATTTTAAAAAAGTTGACAGTTTAAAAATTATTGACCCATTAGAATAATTTTTTTACATTATTTTTTATATTGCTATAATTAAATTAGTATGATTAAAAAGCAACTTAACCAAAAACTCAAACAAATTCTTAATGATTTAAAACCTTACAAGCCAG
>CAYNCE010000078.1:0-2935 GCA_964395855.1 uncultured Gammaproteobacteria bacterium
TTTGTAAGATTCGTCAGATTTTTCATTCAAACAGAAACATCATTTTTAAGTTTAAGAGTTTATTTAAAGAAGATTTATCCAAGGCAGATGTCATTTATGTATTTGGACTACCTAAGACTCTTGAAAAAAAATTAAAACAAAAATTAGAGAAAGAATTAAAACCAGGAGCCAGAGTAATCTCATATTGTTTTTCTATTAAAGGCTTAAAGCCTAAAATTATAGATAAACCAGAACAAAAAGCTAATTCAATCTATTTATATCAATTTTGATTAAACAACCTTGATTTTTTCCTAAATTTCGTTAAAATTAAATTACTTTAATTTTTAAACACTAAATTTATGTTCAAAAGAAAAATTATTATCGGGTTAATCGTTTTTTTATTTATTTTATTACTACCAAGTTTTTGTCACTTTTTAACAGACTTTTGGTGGTTTAAAAACCTTGGATATCAAAACATTTTATTAACTATTCTTAAGACAAAAATTTTTTTAGGACTGTCTATTGGTTTATTTAGTTTCCTAATACTTTATTTTAATGGTCTTTTTGTTAAGAGATTACTAAAATCAAACTCAGACGTAATCACCATTAGGCCGGGACTTCAATTAAAACTAAATTTCGCTTTGATTTATTCTTTAATTCTTGGTTTCTTTATTGGACTTAGCTCGGTTGGCCAATGGGATGTTGTTTTAAAATATTTTAATTCAACCCTGTTTAATATATCTGATCCTATTTTTAGCAAAGATATTTCTTTTTATTTTTTCTCTTTACCGTTTATCCAATTTTTAATCAATCTTGGCTTTTGGTTGGTTATTTTTTGCTTTGTCTTTTTAGTGATTAATTTTCTTATCTCAAAAGGAAAATCTTTATTAACTCTTAATAAAATGTTATTTTCCGCCAGAAGCGGATCCGCCTCTGGCGGAAAAGACAAGAAAGTCAAACAATATTTTTGTTTTTTGGCCACCCTATTTTTTATTTTAATAGCCATTAATTTGGCTTTAATTAAGATCCCTTCTTTAATTTATCGTTCCAATAGTTCTTTTAACGGAGCAGGTTATTCTGACTTACATGTCACTTTACCATTTTTAAAAGCATTATTTATTGTTGCCTTAATCGCTACATTATCGTTTTTAATTAATATTTTTAAAGATTCTATTCATTTAATTTCTTTTAGTATTGGTTTTTATTTGGTTGTTGCTATTGCTGGTGTATGGTTGGCCCCGGCTCTTTTACAAAGATTTGTTGTCCTGCCCAATGAATTGGTCAAAGAAACGCCATATATAGAATATGGTATTGCCGCGACCAGGCAAGCTTTTGCTCTTGATCAGGTTGTTGAGCGGGAATTAAGCGGGGAAACAAGTCTAAGCATGGATGATATTAATAATAATGCTTCGACAATTAAAAACGTTCGGCTTTGGGACAGAGAACCATTGCTTGATACTTTTGGTCAGATTCAAGAAATCAGAACTTATTACGATTTTGTTTCAATTGATAATGACCGTTATTTAATTGGAGACGATTATCGTCAGGTTTTGTTGTCACCTCGGGAACTCAATTCAGCCAGCTTACCTCAACGCAATTTTATTAATGAACAATTAACCTTTACTCATGGCTATGGGTTAACCTTAGGCCCGGTTAATGAGGTTACTCCTGAAGGATTGCCAGTCTTATTTATAAAAGATTTGCCACCGGTCTCTAATATAGAATCCCTTGCTATTACTCAGCCAGAAATATATTATGGAGAACTTTCCAATGAATATGTAATTGTTAATACTAAGTCTAAAGAATTTGATTATCCGTCTGGAGACGAAAATGTTTTTGCCAATTATCAAGGGGAGGGAGGAGTTAAGTTAGATTCATTTTTCAAAAAATTGCTTTTTGCCATTAAATTTAATTCATTAAAAATTATTTTATCTAATGATATTACTGAAGACTCCAGGATTATGTATTATCGAGATGTTAGCACTCGCATGGAAAAGCTTTTGCCATTTTTAAGATTTGATGAAGACCCTTATTTAGTTATTACTAATGAGGGCAAACTTAAATGGATAGCTGACGCATATACTTTAAGTAATCGTTATCCTTATTCGCAATCTATTGCTGACATTAATCCTGTTCAATCAGACGGATTTATTGTTCCCCAGCGTCTTAATTACATTAGGAATTCAGCCAAAGTAGTATTGGACGCTTACAATGGGGATATGCAAATTTATTTAGCTGATCCAAGTGATCCGATAATTCAAACTTTTTCTAATATTTTTTCCGCCAAAGGCGGATCCACCTCTGGCGGAAAAAATACATTCTTATCTTTAAGTGAAATGGATGAGAATTTAAGAGCGCATTTGCGATATCCAGAAGAAATATTCAATTATCAAACCAAGATTTATTCTATTTATCATATGGGTGAAGCTCAGATCTTCTATAATAAAGAAGATCAATGGGAGATTCCCCGTTTAGCTTCTTTTTCAGGGAAAACTGATCCAATGATGAGAAGAATGATAATGAAACTGCCAGAAGAAGACAAGGAAGAGTTTATTATTATGATTCCTTTTACGCCCCGGGGAAAAGATAATTTATCAGCTTGGATGGTGGCTCGTAATGATGGAGAGCATTATGGAAAATTAGTTGTTTATCGTTTTCCCAAGCAAAAATTAATCTTTGGTCCGGAGCAAATTACTAATCGTATTAATCAAGATACTGAAATTTCTCAACAATTAACCTTATGGGATCAACGCGGTTCACAAGTAATTAAAGGAAATTTATTAGTCATTCCTATTGAAAAATCTTTACTTTATGTTCAGCCAATATATTTAAAAGCAGAAGGAGGAAGAATTCCAGAATTAAAACGAGTTATTGTTGCTTATGAAAACAAGATTTCCATGGAAGAAACCTTAGATTTAGCCTTAGAAAGAATATTTAGCGGCCAAATCAAAACAAC
>CAYNCE010000079.1:0-2849 GCA_964395855.1 uncultured Gammaproteobacteria bacterium
CAGTTGTAGCCCAAGCTCTTGATTATGGCGCTTCACTTTGGCGGCACAGCGACTACAACGAATTTATAAACAAAATTAACAGCGCAATTAATAATAAATTTAAAATGAGTTTTGAAGAAAAAATAAAAGAGTTTTTTAACATAAATGAAACTCAGTATAAAATGGTAGAAAAAATATTTAAATTCTGCGAACAACATGCCAATAAAACAGGCAAAATCATTGATTCTAAAACTGGGGCAATTTTACCAAAAGAATATGTGCTTTCTGTAGATATGGCTAAAGAATTGGCAATGGTGGAAAATAGTGACATTGGCAAGAAAGTCAAAAAACACTTTCCAACTAGAAGGTGTTTTTTGTTTTTCACTGCAAAGCTCCCCCCATTGACTGGGGAGTGATTAAAGAAAATTTAAGGATTTTGTTTGCAGAAATTCCGACTTTACAAAAACAACTCGCAACAACAAAAATCAAGATTTTTTAGCTAAAACAAAATACTTGTTATACTGAAACTCATTTTTCTTGGGTTTCCTCTTAAAATCTTTAATTGGAGCAAAACCTGCTTTATCAATTGAATATAAAAACTCCTTTTTAGAAAAAACATTTAGGAATATTTTATCTTTGTTTTCGTAAGGCGATAAAACTATTTTTTCATTTGGTTTTCCTTCTTGAATTGCAAAATAGATTATTCCGTTATCTTTTAACAAAAAAAAGAACTTATTTAAGATTTTGTCTATCTCTGATTTTGATAAATGTATTAAAGAGAATGCAACAAATATACCATCAAACGAGCTATTATTTAATTTTAAGTTTGTCATACTCATCACTTTGAATTTTGTTTTTGGTGCATTGTTTTTTGCTACCATAATCATTTTTTTAGACACATCAATTCCTACAACACTAAACCCTTTGCAAGACATATAATGAGCGTCTTTGCCAGTGCCGCAACCAACATCTAAAATTTTTCCGTTTTTCTTAACTAATTTTAGAAAATCATTAATTAAAGTGGGAGTGTTCTTATATTTGGTATTATAAAACTTGGCAACCTTGTCATAGACCGCACACACCTGATTGATTTTATTTATTTTTTTAGATTGCCCTACCATAAGCAATTTTTAATTTCTTAGCAATTTGAATTATCTTTTTTTCCATTCTTTCAACATCAGCCCAATCAATATGCGTAAAATATTTTATCCAATCCTTAGAGGATTTTTTAATGTCTACAATGTCATTATTATTATATTTTTTATTTAGTTTTTTTAACTTTGAAATGCTGACTTGTATATTAGCTTTTTTTAATTCTGAATACAAACTGTCATAATAAATAGATTTCTTTTTACCCAACAACATATCCCACACTGCCGAATTTGGTATAGGCACTAATTCAGATACTTCAAGGGCTGCAATGTGTTTTGGGAAATCTCTGGCGATTTTTTTAACAAAGTTTAGTGTGTTTTTAAGGGAAGTTTTAGTTTCGCCTATACAACCAACTGGAAAAGAAGCGTGAACGGTTATATTGTTTTCAGCCAAAAGTTTAACGGCTTGATAATTTATTTCGGTTGGTTTAAGATTGTTTGCTTTTAAGTTTTTTCTTAAGAGTTTTAGTATTTTATTATCCCCCGAATCTAATCCTAAATTTACCCTAACTACATTTAGTTCTTTTAGCCATTTAATAGCCTCTGGAATACTTACAATATCATCAGCTCTGGCGTAAATCATCAATTCAATATCTTTTTCTCTTAAATCAAAGGGTTTATTTTTTATTATATCCTTAATAAAACTCTGGAATGTTAAAAATTCATCAGCAACTTCATAGAATAAATTTATTCCGTAATCATTATGGTATTTCTGAATTACTTTCCAGAAAAAATCAGCCGATACCCATTTGGGCTTCAAATCATAAATACTGCAATAAATACATTTGTTTGAATAGTTTCTACAACCTCTGGCAGTATTGATAATGGCTGGAAATTTTTTGTTTTGGTGAAATTTACCATAACCCTGATTGTATTCTTTAACATATTTATCATAGTCGTCTTTAACAAAGTCTAAACTCGGAATATCTTTTTTGGTTTTATAAACATCAGATAAATTAGGCGCTTTGTTGTGTGTTCTTTTTATTTTATTTTTTTCTCTATAAAAAATTCCATCATCTCCAATTGAATTTGAGAGTTTATTGTTTTTCCCAATCAGTTTGCCTATTAAAGCTGATAAAAGCGGCTCTCCTATTTCAGACTTAACTACAAAATCCACAAAATTTCTATTTTTCAAAATTAGTTCAGGAAAAAAACTTGCGTGGTCATTTCCTAATATAACAACCGAATTATATTTTTCTTTTGCATATTTACTGATTTTTAACCCCTCTGTATAAGTTGGGGTTAAAACACTCATTGCTATAATTGTCGGTTTATATTTATCTATTTCTTGTAAAATTTGAGAAGTTATAAAAATATTCCCATCAATAACTTTCACATCAATCTCGGGATATTCATTTTTTATATGAGTAGCCAAGCTAATCACTCCCAAAGAAAAAAATATCTTGCCAGAGGGCGCATAGCTCTTTGGGCTCGGTGCATTGACTAATAAAACTTTATGTTTTTTGATCATAACCTATTAAAAATTTATGTAATCCAATGTTAAGTATAATTTATCATAAAAAATCAAAAAAGACAAAAAATAAATTGACTTTTTGGCTAAAATTGATAAAATTTAGATATTTAGATATAACAAATTAGAATAAACCAAAAAATACCTTTTAATATTAACCAAAAGGTATTTTTGTTTTTTCACTGCAAAACTCGGGGACAGGGACAGAAACTGTTTCTATTAATGTTAATTTCAATAAATTCAGCAAT
>CAYNCE010000080.1:0-2847 GCA_964395855.1 uncultured Gammaproteobacteria bacterium
TTTATATAACCATATTAAAATTACAATAGAAATTTGGTAGAACTATATGAAAATTCCTAATACAAAAAACCTATATCCAAGAACCATTCTTAAAGATTTAATCAAAGAATTATCAAAAGATAATATCTTGACTATTTTAGGCGCCAGGCAAGTGGGCAAGACTTCAATTTTAGCCCTGCTTTATGATCAATTGAAAAATAAATCAAAAGTCTATTTTGATTTAGAAGATATTCAAATTCTACAAGAATTAAATTCTTTAAATTTTAATGATTTTCCTGTTTGGCTGGAAGAAAAAATTGGACGCCCGCTGGCTAAAAAAAATTATGTTTTTATTGATGAAATTCAGTATCTGGATCATCCCTCAAGCTTTTTAAAATACATTTTTGATCATTTTAAACAAATTAAATTTATTGTTTCCGGCTCATCTACCTTAGAGATTAAGAAAAAATTTACTGACCGTCTAACAGGCAGAAAATCTTTACACATTCTTTATCCTTTGAGTTTTGAGGAATTTTTAGTTTTTCAGAATAAAAGTTTTTTCACAAGAGATAAATTAAATTTGAAAGAAGTCATAAATAGAAATTTCAAAATATCCCATGAACATAAAAAAAGAGTTTCTTTTTTTCAAAAAGAACTCTTAAAATATTTTGAGGAATTTGTAATTTTTGGAGGTTACCCTAAAGCAGTTTTAACTAAGAATAAAAAAGATAAATTTTCCATTTTAAAAGAAATCCAAGGAACTTATGTGAGAAAAGATATTAAAGATTTAGCTGATGTTGAAAATCTTTCTGCTTTTAATAATTTAATAGAAGTTGTTGCTTCGCAAAGCGCTAATTTATTAAATTATGATGAATTAACTAATACTTTAAATTTAAACCGTAAAACTTTAGAAAAATATTTATTTTTATTAGAAAACACTTTTATTATTAGTTTACTAAAGCCATTTTTCACTAATAAAAGAAAAGAAATTTCCAAAATGCCCAAGATTTTTTTAACAGATACTGGCATGAGAAACGCCTTAATTCAAAATTTTAATGCTTTAAATTTAAGACCGGACAAAGGAGCTTTAGTGGAGAATTTTGTTTACACTCAGCTTAAAAAGTTAATTATGATAGAAGATAATCTTTATTTTTGGCGCACTCAAGTAAAAGCAGAAGTGGATTTTATAATTAAAAACAAACAGAATTTGATTCCAATTGAAGTTAAATATCAGAAATTTAAAACTTCACAAATTCCTTCAGGGCTTCAATCTTTTATTTCTTTTTATCAGCCCAAAAAAGCTGTAATTATTACTCAAGACTATTTAGATCAGATTAAATTTAAGAAAACAAATATTTATTTTTTACCTGCTTTTTTAATCTAAAATTTTAATTTCCCATGCGCCATTATTACCTCATTCACAAATAGAAAGCCCTGGGTGCTGGGCGCAGGAAACAGAGATTTGACAAAATTAATTGTAAAATTTATAATTAAAGCGTAATTCAGTTAATATACAAAAATGCTAAATAAATGAATTGGAACTATTTTTACAATTTAATTAAAAATCAACACCCAATACTTACTTTGGAGGATTTTAAGATTATCACGCAAAACAAGATATCAAGTGTGCAGTTGTCAAGATGGGTAACAAAAAAATTGCTGATTAAATTTCGTCGTGGCGTTTATATTTTGCCGGAAAATATTAATATTAATCCTTTTATATTAGCTAACAAGATATTTGAACCTTCTTATGTGTCTTTAGAAAGCGCTTTGTTTTATTATGGTTTTATACCTGATATAACAGTAGCAGTAACTTCAGTCACTGCAAAAAAAACAAGACGATTTGAATTTAAAAATCAATTGTTTATTTATCAGAAAGTAAAAAACAATATTTTTTTTGGTTATCAAGAAATAAAAGATAATAATTGGAGTTTTTTAATTGCTTTGCCTGAAAAAGCAATACTTGATTATTTTTATTTGCATCAAAGTGAATTAAACAATCAAGACGCTTGGGAAGAATTAAGAATAAATCATGAGATGTACGTTAAACAAATTAGAAAAAATAAATTATTAAAATTATGCAAGTTGTTTGATAATTCTAAATTAAATATCTTAGTAAAAGAATTTGATGAATATATAAGAAAAACTTATGCTTCTATTTGAACAAATTTTAAGCGTTGCTAAAAAGTATAATTTGCCAGCTAATAATCCTAAAATGATTTTGGTGCAATATTTGCAATGTGAGATTTTGGATTCTTTATATAAACTAGCGCCAAATTTACATTTCATTGGCGGGACCTGCTTGTGCTTGCTTCACGGTCTGCCTCGTTTTTCAGAAGATCTTGATTTTGATAATTTTGATCTTAAACAGAATAATTTTAAAATAATTATCAAAAAATTAGATTATGATTTGAAGTTAAAAGGATTTGATGTAAATTTTAGATTAACTTTTAAAGACGCTTATCATTGTTATTTTAAGTTTAATAAATTATTGTATGATAATAAATTGTCGCCGTATAAAGAACAAAAAATTTTAATTCGGCTTGATACTACCAGACAGAGAATTAAAGTTAAAAAAGAAGTAAAGATGTTGAAACGATTTGGCATTACCAGAGAGATTTTGTCAAATCCAATTGAAACAATTATGTCTCAAAAGATTACAGCATTGCTTGAACGGAAAAGAGCTAAAGGTAGAGATTTTTTTGATTTTTTGTGGTTGCAGAGCTTAACTAGTCCTGATTTTGCTTATTTAAAATCTTTTGCAGATATTAAAAACAAAAATGAATTAAATAAGGCAATACAGAAAAGAATAAGCAAGCTTGATTTTAAAAAATTAGCTAAAGATGTAGAAAAATTTTTATTTAACAG
>CAYNCE010000081.1:0-1066 GCA_964395855.1 uncultured Gammaproteobacteria bacterium
GTCGGCTATGTTATTGTAAAAGAAATAAAAGTTTAAGTAATCAATCACAAAACCAAATTTGATGCGGTCAATGAGGTTGCTAATCGTTCCTAAAAACAGTAATGAGTAGCCAGTAGTAATGAGTAACGAGTGATTTTTTTTAATAGATTTTATTAAATGCCAAATTATAAAAATTAAAAAAATAAATATAAAAATATAAAGATACAAAAGTATATTTTCTGGAATATTTATTGAAAATGCGATGCCAGTGTTTTTGTAAAAAAATATTTTATTAGCTAGAGCTAGATATTTTAAAACTCGATCGCAAATAAAAAAGATCAGCATTAACAAACTGATCTTTAATATATTTTTACATAAATAAAATTTCATATTTTAAACTTCGTGTTTAAATTTTTTTTTGCATTCAATACAGGTTGAACTGGTTGGCCGCGCTACTAAGCGGGCTGGCGCAATATCTTTTTTACAATATTTACATTTACCATTAAATTTGCCTTGTGCAATTTTATCCAAAGCTCCTAAAACATCGCGCATTTCTTTTTCTAAAGTTTTTTCCATTGTCAAACGTTCTTCAAAAGTCGCAACTTCACGCGCATTTTCATCTGACTGGTCGCCAAAATCTGGAAAATCACTTTGATAATCACTATTCCCATGTTTGCCTTTTTTAGCAAAAACAGCTAGTTCTTTTTCTAGTTTCTTTTTTTCTTTAACCAATATCTTTTGTATTTTATCTAAATCTTTTTTATCCATATGTTTATTATCTTTGCGCTTTTTCAATATCTATATTCTAGCATAAGCTGATTTTTTTAGCAAAAAAAAAGAGGCGTCAGGGAAAGAGCAAAAATTTTATAATTATGTCTCAATTTGACGCCAGATCGTTGGATTGATCTGGCGCTCGCACACATCTGAACTCATAAATTAAGCGCAAATGTGTGCGAACTTCCAGAAGTTCCGTCCAAGATCATATAAGTTACTCCTATTTCCGACTTTATAAAAGATTTTTTTACCTGCTTTATGGCAATAACACTATCCTTTGGAGATAATGAATTACCTTTTTGTATTTGTTTTT
>CAYNCE010000081.1:1166-2749 GCA_964395855.1 uncultured Gammaproteobacteria bacterium
TTTTTGTTGTGGTTGGTCGGCCAACCAGTTCAAAAAAGCTAGTAAAAAAGTACATTTGTTGTACAAATATATTATAGCACATATTTTTAAAAAAATCAACAATACGCCAATATTTGCCTTATAGTTAAAAATTTTGCTATTTTAATATTTTATCCACAAGTAGTGATTGTTTTAAATTTCGTTTTTTTATTTTAGTTGTTGATAACTATGCTCTTACTTCGCGTCAATGTTTTTTACGCCAATCTTTTATTTTCTTATGATCTCCTGATAATAAAACCACAGGTACTTTATGAGATTTGTTATTAATTTTAACAATTTCAGGTCTAGTATATTGTGGATGTTCGGATTTTTTTTGGTCTGAAATTATTTGAGTTTCATTTTCAAGTGATTTGATATTGCCTAAGTATCCAGGAATTAATCTTGCCACAGTTTCAACTAGCGCCATCGCGGGCAGTTCACCGCCAGATAAAATATAAGGTCCAATAGAAATTTTTTCATCTATTACTTTTTCTACGCGCGCGTCAACTCCTTGGTAGCGGCCGCAAATTAAAATCAATTGATCTAGTTTTGCAAATTTTTTAGCCATTGTTTGGTCAAATTGTTTGCCAGCTGGTGAAAGCAAAGTAACTTTGGATTTTTTTTTCTTATTTTTAAATTTAATTTGCGCAACAGCTTTTAAAATTGGTTCAGCCATCAGAACCATCCCAGCCCCTCCGCCATAAGGACGGTCGTCAACTTGCTTGTGTTTACCCTGACTCCATTTGCGCAGATTATGAACACAAAATTTGTTCACCTTGTTTTGGTGAGATTTGGCAATCAAACTCTCATTTAAAAAAGAGTTAAATAAATCAGGAAAAATTGTTATAATATCAAATTGCATATAAAAACTCTAAACAAAAAGCCGTATCTAAATGATAGCACGGCTTTTTGCATTTATCAAAATAAAGTAAATTAGATAAATTAGATTTTTAGATCATCTACTGAAACATCTTCAGTAGCAACTGGAGTTGGACGTGGACGACTAGCATTGCGAGGAGCATTGCGATCAACACTGCGGTGAACACTGCCTTCAGGTTCATTTATTTTTAATGTAACCCGAGCGTCATTTCGCGCGCCAACTAATCTAAGCAATGTTCGGATAGCCTTAGCATTCTGACCTTGTTTACCAATCACATAACCCATATCTGATGAGTCTAAATTCAAAGTGATTAAAACGCCTCGTTCATCAACAGTGCGTTCGGTAGAAACTTTATCAGGATTGTCAACTAAAGCTTTAACCACTGTTTCAACAAAATCTTGATATTGTGGATTTGCCATATTTCTATTGACTGTACTTACAGTAAATTAATTTTCAATTGTAAATATTTTTTAGCACCAACTGTGGCGACCTTTGCTAAAATTCAGTTGGTCTACTTAATATAAAGTTTAGCATATAAGATAAAACGTGTCAATTAAATGTGGCGAGACGTTAAGCGTGGCGGAGAGGGGGGGATTCGAACCCCCGGTACGCTTTCACGCACAACACCTTAGCAGGGTGCCCCATTCAGCCGCTCTGGCACCTCTCCACGAATTATTTATTGGAG
>CAYNCE010000082.1:0-2718 GCA_964395855.1 uncultured Gammaproteobacteria bacterium
AAAAATTAGGAGATATTAAATTTTCCTGCTGGATGCAAATGGTTTGGGGAAAATTTGTAGTTACAGAAAAAGAGGAACAACCAACTTCTCAAGATTTGTATCAAGAATCACTTGATTTACCTTCGGGTGGTAGTTGTCAATGCGGCTGCCAAGGTCCTTAAGTTCTATTAGAAAATAAAAATTTCGGCTTATTGTAATAATTTATGGCAAATATAACAAAAACTATCCTTAAAATTCAAGGAATGCATTGCGCTTCTTGTGCGACGACTATAGAAAATACTCTTAAGAAAGAGAAGGGCGTTTTTAAAGTTAATGTTAATTTTGCTTCGGAAAAGGCCAATTTAGAGTTTAATCCCGAAGAAATTGAAATTGAAAAAATCCAAAAAATTATTCAAAAATTAGGATATAAAGCAGAAGGAGATATTAAGGAAGAAGTAGACGACTATCAAAAGACCCAAGAAATAAGACAATTGAAAAAACGATTTATTTTTTCTTTTATCTTTGGCTTACCTCTTATTTACATTGTTATGGGTGGGATGCTTGGTTTGCCAATCCCGCAATTTTTCGAAGAATGGAATATCCTTATCCAATTTATTCTAGCAACCATTGTGATTTTAGTTTGTTTTAATCTCTGGCTTTCTGGCTTTAAGCATTTGATACAACTAAAGCCTAATATGGATTCTCTAATTTTTATTGGTACAGCTAGTGCTTATTTTTATAGTCTTGCTGTCTCCACTCTTTTTTGGCTAGGTATTCAGGAATTACCTCCTCATTTGTATTATGAAAGTGCTGTTTTTATCCTTATCTTTATTTCCCTTGGCAAATATTTAGAAACAGTTACTAAAGGAAGGGTTAGTGAGGCTATTAAAAAACTAATTGGATTGCAACCAAAGGAAGCAACAGTTATTAAAAATGGACAAGAAATAAAGACCCCAATCTTTGAAGTAAAAGTTGGTGATGTTATTTTGGTAAAACCTGGTGAAAAAATTCCAGTTGATGGGATTGTGATTGATGGCTATTCTGGGGTTGATGAAAAAGCAATCACTGGAGAAAGCATTCCTGTTGAGAAAAAGAAAGGGGACCAAGTCATTGGCGCAACAATTAATAAGACAGGAGTTTTAAAGTTTAAAACTACAAAAATCGGCAAAGATACGATGCTGGCCCAAATTATTAAAACAGTGGAAGAAGCAATAGGATCTAAGGCGCCAATTCAACTTCTGGCTGACAAAGTTTCTTTTTATTTTGTTCCTACGGTAATCGTAATAGCTGTTTTAGCTTTTATTATTTGGATTATTTTGGGACAATCTTTCAGTTTTGCTTTAACGGTTTTTGTAGCTGTCCTTATTATTGCCTGTCCTTGCGCCTTGGGGTTAGCAACACCAACAGCAGTAATGATGGGAACAGGACTAGCAGCCCAAAACGGCATTTTGATCAAAACCAGTAAAGCTTTAGAAATGGCTCAAAAAGTAGATATAGTTGTTTTTGATAAAACAGGTACTCTGACTAAGGGTGAACCAATCGTGACTGACATCATAGAGATTCAAAATGATAATTCAAAATTAAAAATTTTACAAATTGCAGCATCAGTAGAAAAAAATTCCGAACATCCTTTAGCTCAAGCTGTTATTCAAAAAGCTAAAGAAAAAAACTTGGCTTTGTTAGATGTTACAGATTTTAGAACTATACCCGGTAAAGGCGTTATTGCTCAATTAGAAAAGACAAGAATTTTATTGGGAACAAAAAAATTAATGAGAGAAAATAATATCAATATAGATTTTATTGAAAAAGAGTTAGTAAAATTAGAAGATTTAGGTAAAACAACAATGATTTTAGCTTATGATAGAAATGTTATTGGAGTAATTGCTGTTGCTGATACCTTGAAAGAGCATTCTAAGGAAGCAGTAGATATGTTACATAAATTGGGTAAAAAAATAGCGATAATAACTGGAGATAATAGGCGCGTGGGTGAAGCAATAGCTAAACAACTAGGCATAGATCGTGTTTTAGCTGAGGTGTTGCCTCAAGAAAAGTCAGCAGAAATAAAAAAACTACAACAGCAGAGTAATATTGTAGCTATGGTTGGTGATGGTATTAATGATGCTCCAGCTTTAGCTCAAGCTGACTTAGGTATTGCCTTGGGTTCTGGCACTGATATTGCCATGGAAACCGGAGAAATAGTTTTAATAAAAGACGACTTGCGAGATGTAGTTAAAGCTATTGATTTAAGTAAATATACTTTGAGAAAAATAAAACAAAATCTTTTTTGGGCTTTCTTTTATAACAGCGCTGGTATTCCTATTGCTGCCGGGATTTTATATCCGCTGACCGGCTGGCTCCTTAGTCCAGCAATTGCCGCTTTAGCTATGGCTTTTTCTTCAGTAAGTGTGGTCTCTAATGCCCTTTTAATGAAACGATATCATTATTAACTATTATACTACTCTCTAGAATATTATTTTTTAACTTTAGAGAGGGTTTTAATGCATTTGGTACATGCTTTCATTCTTTTTCCATCAGATAAAGTAACCCATTGAAGATTTGGGTATTTTCTTTTTTTAGGAGTAGGATTATATTTTCCTCTCAGTTTATTCAGCTTTCGCTTCATTATTGATTTTTTACCACAAATTTGGCAAACTCTAGACATATTGGTATAATAATATATTGTTATAGTAATATATTATTTAAAAAATTGCAATGGAAATAATATTAATTTTTATAATT
>CAYNCE010000083.1:0-2702 GCA_964395855.1 uncultured Gammaproteobacteria bacterium
GAAAGTTTAACAACTCCAGTATTTGCCGCTTTATCCGAATAATAATTCGGGATTAGAGAGATATTAATCTGTATTCTATAATTCTTTATTAAAGTAGGTTTTGAACAATTTTTTAAATTTGGTACGATTAGTATAAATATAATATTTTACCAATAGTAATAAAAAAACTGCCAAAAATGGCAGTTTTTTTATTTACTTCTATTGGAAGTGAATTAAACTTTTTTTACTTTGACTGCAGCTTGACCTTTTGGAGTGTCAGTTATTTCAAAACTGACTGCATCACCTTCTCTAAGGTCGCTAAAGCTAATATCAACCAATTCATTGGCATGAAAGAATAAATCCTTTTCATCCCCTTCTTGGCTAATAAAACCAAAGTTTTTATCAGTTAATTTCTTGATTGTGCCTTGCATAAATGTAGAAATTAAGTTAATTAAGACGTAGTAATAAGCAGAAACTCGACATAATCTCTACACTTACTAGTTAGTGTTGACTGTTAATCAACTTGAAAAATAATCAACATAATAAATATAACATAGTATAATATCTTGTCAAGCTAATATACAAGATATTGACAAAAAATGAAAATCAGTTATTCTTATTAAAGCAGTTAATTAAAATTAGATTATAAAAAAGAAAAAAAGGAGGATTAGAAGATGAAAAAGACAATAGTAGTGATGGTAGCGATGATTGTATTTCTGATTTCAGGATGCACAGGAGTGCAAACTGTTAAATCAGAATCTGATCAGGTAGTGCTGCAGGATAAAATTGTTTCTCTTAATCAATCTTTAGAGAAAATGAGAAACAGTTTTCAACAGACTGAAGAAAGATTAGAGCAATCGGAGATGCAAAATTTGTCCCTTGATTCAGTAATTAATTCACTTGAAACGCAATTTCAAGACAGTATGTCGGCTAAAAATGGGGCGATTAAACAGGAGCTGGAAATCCAAGAAGACCTGCAATCGCAAATACTTTCCTTTCAGAATTCAGTTAATTCTTTAAAAAGGAATGTAGCAGTTCAGGAAAAGAAAGTATTCAAACTCTTGCGCGAGAATTACCAATTAGAAGCGAAAAACAAAAAGTTGATAACGGAAAATCTGATTGCGAAGAAAAAAGTAGAGTCAGCTGAAAAACTGGAAAAATCAGCTGAGCAGAAATTTATTATCATACTTTTGGTGGCCGGAGTACTTGGAATAGCAGCGTTCCTAAATCTGAAAAACATTTTTTAAAAAAATTGGGATTGGGAATTGCAAAAAAGCCTTGGAATAAAACCCAGGGCTTTTTCATAACCGTAATAGTTATTAAAAAGAGAAGAGCCTTGTTTTGTTGACTAATTAATTCAGCAACACAAGGCTCTTTTTGTCTATCCGAAACAATCGACGATATGAAATTCATTTTTTTCCTCTTTTGTAATAATTCCGTATTTGCTGTCTAAGCTCTTCAGATGAAAGTTTTAAAATTTTTGCTACTTGATTTGGCTGAAACGTCAGTTTATTCCCCTTAGTTAAAGGAATGAATTGGTTAGCCTGATTTGGCTCAATTAACCAGCGGTGACGAAAACAATCTTTCGTGTTTGTGACTACAACTCTATGCTTACCATTATTAACCACAATGTAGATTGGATCACCCTTGTCAATGTACATCTGCGTCAAAAGACCAGAAAACTGCTTGACTGGCTCCCCATTTTCTTGAGGAGTCCCTATTACTCGCCAAATTCCAGCGCCAACTTGGTTGATTTGGTTAACAAATTTTTTAGGAAGAGCTTTAGGAGAAGATTTGTTTCGGATAATTTGGGTTTTTTGAGTACCCATTTTTCACCTCCTTTTTATTTGTGAATTGACTTGAATATAGTGGTTATATTATATTATGTCAAGTAGGATTAGTTATAAATTTAAAAGGTATTCTTGACAATAAGAGCATATTTGTTAATCTCTTAAACATGTGGTCATATATTTTACTCGGCATTATCCAAGGAATATTTGAATGGTTGCCCATTTCTAGTGAGGGTGTAACAGCTTTGGCAACTCATTTTTTAATCAAGTCATTTAATCCAGTTGATTTAGCCTTGTTTCTACATCTGGGTACTTTTTTTGCTGTGCTGATTTATTTTAGAAAAGATTGGAAAGAAATTTTAACATTTAAAAATCCTAAGTTACTCCGCTTTTTAATTATAGCTACAACCATTTCTTTAATTATTAGTTATCCTCTTTATAAATTAATCAGGAGCATGGTTTTAGGCAATGGCCTTTTATTAATTATGGGTATTGGTTTATTGGCCACGGCTTATTTTCACAAAAAAAATATAAGTTTTAAAATAAATCTTAAATATTTAGCAATTATATCCGGATTTTTACAGGGTTTGTCCGTTATTCCTGGTTTATCTCGTTCTGGAGCGACTATTTTTGGTTTATCTTTAGCAGGGATAAAACCAGAGAAGATTTTAAAGCTTTCTTATCTAATGTCTGCTCCAGTAGTATTAGCTGCAACTTGTTATTTGATTTTACAGGATTCTACTTTGGTTTTTAAGGCCTGGCCAGCTTTGGTTTCTAGTTTTTTAATTGGTATTTTAACCTTGCATTTTTTAATTAACTGGGCTAAGAAAATAGATTTTTTCAAATTTGCCTTGATTTTTAGCATCATATGTTTTTTAGGAGCTATACTTGGTTTTGTTTTTTGAACTTGACATATTTTATAATTTTATTATA
>CAYNCE010000084.1:0-2695 GCA_964395855.1 uncultured Gammaproteobacteria bacterium
TTTGGCGCGGCACAACTAATTCTTTTTTTCGCGAACTTCCAGTTAAATCATCAAGATTAATTTCAAAAAAATTTGCCACAGTATTAATTAGTTTTTTAGCAGTTAAAGAACTGCGAGGGGTGTGCAAATTAACTGTTTTAATAATATTTTTAATCTCTTCCAAACTCGCCTTATTATTAGTCAATTGACACGAGGCAACCACTCTATTGACTATGCCTTCAAGTTCGCGAATATTATTATGGACAGAATCTGCAATGTAATTAATAATTTCACTATTTAGATGGAATTTTTTTTCTGATAATTTACTTTGGACAATAGCAATTTTAGTTTCAATGTCTGGTTCTGAAATATCAACTATCATTCCCCATTCAAAGCGTGATTCTAATCTTGATTCAAGATCAGGAATTGCTTTTGGTGTGCGATCTGAAGATAAAATAATTTGTTTGTTTGTCTGATGCAAATCATTAAATGTGTGAAACATTTGCTCTTGAGTCTGTTCTTTTCCAGAAATAAATTGAATATCATCAACAATTAAAACATCAACCTTGCGATATTTGTTTTGAAAATCTTTAATTTTTCCAGAGCGAATAGAATAAATAAATTGATTGGTAAAATGTTCAGAAGTTAAATACTCAATTTTGCTTGTAGGATTTTTTTTAAGAATAGCGTGACCAATAGCTTGCAAAAGATGGGTCTTTCCTAATCCAACACCACTGTAAATAAATAAAGGATTATAAGATTTGCCTGGATTTTTAACAACTGCTTGTGATGCCGCATAAGCCAATTCATTGCTTTTTCCAACAATAAAATTATCAAAAGTATATTTAGGGTTTAAGCCATGTTCATCAACAATTTTATTTTCTCCCGAGTACTCAATATCAGCTTCCTTAATAGCTTGTTTTAAATTAGCAGTATTATTTTTTTCTTCTTTTTGTGGATTTGTTGTTACTTTATAATAAATCTCATTTAAGTCATTGTTAGTAATCTTTTTTAAAGCATCAATAATAAATTTGTTATATTTGTTTTCTAACCAAGCTTTAGTAAATGCATTAGGCACAGCTACAGTAATTTTATTATCTTCTTGTAAAATAATTAAAGTATTTTTAAACCAAGTCGTAAAATTAGCCTTTGATAAAGAGACTTCTAGTTCACCTAACACAGATTGCCAAAGTTGTTCGTTTGTCATAATATAATTTTACCACTATCTCATATTAATTCAACCCCTGATTTCAAGCTAAAAGTTAATAAAATGTGGATGATGTGGGTAAATGTTGACAGAAAATATTTTTTAAATTATAATTTATTTATGCCAAAAAGAACTTACCAACCTTCAAATAGAAAAAGAAGCCGAACACATGGTTTTCGTGAACGCATGAGCACTAAAAATGGTCAAAGGGTTTTAAAATCTCGGCGCGCTAAAGGACGAGTAAAATTATCTGTTTAATCTTATGATTGCTACTTTATCAAAGCAAAAAGATTTTGAACAGGTCGCTAAAAAAGGCCGTTCTTTTTTTACAAAAGAGTTTGGATTTAAAATAATCAAAAATAATCTGTCAAAAAATAGATATGGAATAGTTGTAAATTTAAAAGTTGATAAACGCGCTGTGGCGCGGAATAAAATCCGCCGTCGTATTAAGGAAATAGTTCGTTTAAATGATGAAAAACTCAAACAAGGGTTTGATGTAATGATATTAACGCGAGAACTTGTTAAAGAGTTGAGTTATCAAGAGATTAAAAGTAAATTATTGGATTTATTTAAGAAAGCAGGAATATTTAATTTCTAAATTATGAAATACACTATTCTCAAATTAATATTATTTTACCAGAAATTTATATCTCCAGACCACAACGGAATTTTAAGTTATTTCAAACCTTTGGGTGTTTGTAAATTCAGACCAACTTGTTCAGAATATGCATACCACGCAATTGAAAAATATGGTATAATTAAAGGAAGTTTTTTAGGGTTTAAAAGAATATTAAGATGCAACCCGTTTAATTCCGGTGGATATGACCCAATAAATTAATTTTCATTAAATCTATGTTAATAGAAATCTACAACACTATCCTTTACCATCCAATATTTAATTTATTAGTCTGGTTTTATAATGTTATTCCTGGACACGATATTGGTTTGGCAATTATTGCAATTACAATTGTAATAAAATTAATTTTGTATCCATTTTCTTTACAAAGTATTAAAGCTCAAAAAGCTCTTCAAGAATTACAGCCTAAAATGGAAGAAATAAAAAAGAAATACAAAGGTAATCCGCAAGAAATGACTAAGGCCACAATGGCTTTGTATAAACAAGAAAAAGTCTCTCCGTTTTCTTCATGCTTGCCTCTTTTAATTCAGTTCCCATTCTTAATTGCTGTGTATCAAGTATTTAGAAAGGGTTTAACCAATGGACAAAGTTTGGCGATTCTCTATCCTTTTGTAGCTAATCCAGGCGCAATCAATGCTGTTTCATTTGGTTTAGTTGATTTATCAAAACCAAATTTAATTTTAGCTTTGTTGGCTGGTGGCGCCCAATATTGGGTTTCAAAAATGTTAATTTCTAAAAAACAGCCTCAAGTCGCAGGCGCAAAAGATGAAAACATGACTGCTATTATGAATAAGCAAATGATGTATTTTATGCCTTTAATTACTGTGTTTATTGGTATGTCATTGCCAGGCGGTTTAACACTTTATTGGTTT
>CAYNCE010000085.1:0-2651 GCA_964395855.1 uncultured Gammaproteobacteria bacterium
GCCCAGCCAGCCAGTTTCAGCATTCGCAAAAAATATTTTAAGCGGCTGAAAAGCCGGCCCCTGACAATTCTTGAAATGTTTTTATCTTCGCTCTCGTTGCGCGCGCCGTTGGAATAAGTGATTATTTTAACTTTAAAATTATTATCAGCCAGAGAGCTGGCCAAGTCTTTCAGCATGGTCGCAGGCCCGCCGATATCCGGCGGGAAAATGCCTGTTGCAATTAATATTTTTAAAGCCCTCTTGTCTTTATCTATTTTTAATTCTTTCTTTCTCTTTTTAAAAATTACAAACCTGTAAACCAAAAAACTGCCAACCGCGATAATGCCGCCCATTATAACTTGCGACAAAACATAAGTAATGTTAAATTTTCCCAAGTAGAGAAGCTCTGAAAAAATATGCTCAACCAAAATATACATGCCGCCTGTGTTGATTCCAAGATTTACTATGCCGACAAAAAGATACAAAAACATCTGCTGATAAATTTGCTTATTGCTATTATCCCTGAATGTCCAAAATTTCTGCAGATAAAAACTGATAAAAAAAGCAACAAAAAAGGCCATGCCTGCTGACAACAGGTAATACACTTTGAATATATCAGTCAAGACAAAAAGCAAAGCCAAATCCACGAAAGCCGCCGTGCCTCCGGAAATTATATATTTAATCGGAATCTTATATCTGTTCATCTTCCCGTAATAAGACGGGCTTAGCGAACATAGATAATTTTTAAATTTTTTATAAATTTTCATTTTTTTGTCATTATTGATGCGCCTTTAAAATAATTAGAGCTTGCGCGTTTGCGTAAATTATTTTAAAGAGCCAAGAATATGAAAAAATGAAAAAATGAAATTAATTTTTATATTTTCATATTCTCGTATTTTCATTATTCGGCCTAAATAAAGCAAGTTAAGCGGTAAACGCGCATTAAGATAATAATAACGCGCCTATTGCATTGCAAGCGATTTTACAGCCTCTGCTCAATATATTCTTTAAAGCTTAAAACTCTTTCCTTGTCATCCGGCTTGATCAAAAACGGCAAAACATCCTTGGCTAATTCATTAAAATTCAAACCAGATGCTTTTTCTAACAACTTCTTTTTCAATTGAGCTTTATTTTTAATGCCAAGCTTAAAATCCAGATAATCAAAATTAAAATCAGCCATGCCCATTAAATAAACCATGTCATAAAAATCTCTTCCCTTTGCTCTTTTTCTTCCAAAAATCGCTCCTGCTTTTTGCGACAAAATTATATCGGCAGGCGTTGCTTTTATGCTTTTAAACACATCAAATTTTTGCAACAAAAAGTTGGCAGGCGCGTATTTAAATCCATGCGGAGCAGTATCCACTTGAATAACAATCTTTTCATCCGTATGATTGCTCAATTTATTATCATGCAGCAATTTTGGAATTTTTATATAACACCTAAAAGCTCCTTTAAACACATTTCTTACCTCTGATTCATAGCCCTCGTAATCCAATTCTTTTTTTATAACCAGCGACATTTTTTCAAATTCATCCGCGCTTAAATTAAAATTATCAAAATCTAAATCTTCTGAAAATCTAGAGCTGCCATAACATATTTTAATGGCCGTACCGCCTAAAAAAGACAGCTTATTCGCTATTTTGCTTCTAAAAATAATATCCAATATTTTATACTGCAAATATTCTCGTAAAATATTCTTTTCAAACCCGTTTAAATTTGGATAATACTTTTTTAGCTCGCTAATGTTTATCATTTTATTAAAAAATTATTTAAAATTTTCACTCTTTTAATTAATGTTTTTGAATTAAACGCCTTAAGATAATCTTTTAACTTTATTTGGCTGATTATCTCTTTGTATATTTCTTTATTGATTCGCAATTCATAAAAATCATCAACTGTTGCCAAATTTTTTCTTAAATACAAAAAATCAAGCAAAGCCTTTTCCGGCTCGGCAATTTTAAAAGACGCGGAATTAATATTTACTATTTTATATCCAAAAAATAAATCATTTTTTACCTTTTGATAAGAAAAATTGCCAATCGCGGTATTAAAGCTTTTTGTCTTGCGCGAAGTAACGCTTGTGCGCAAAAAAACAATTTCCGGAATCAAAGAGTAGTAATTAAGCGCGTATTCCATGCTTAAATAAGACGGCTCTATTAACTTGTTGGCAATAAAATTACTTTCAGCTTCAGATAAATCCTTGTTGGCAAAAACGTAAAAATTATTAATCACTTTCTTTAAATACCCTTTTTTTTGCCATTCATATAATCGCCTATGGTCAAAATCCGGCTCTACATTCTTTATGTCTGATAAATGTATAATAGGATGATTTTTGAATTGGTTTTGAAATTCTATATACTTCATTTCTTTTTTTAGTTATTTTTAACTAATTTATAAAATAACTATAGCACAAATAAAAATAACTTGCAAAATTTTTTATAAATTTTCATTTTTACTCTTGTCATCCCCGAGACACATTATCATTTTATTATTAAATCATCGGGGATCCATAAATTGTTAAATATTTCTTTATACTTTACGGATATGCTTTCCCAATTATATTTTTCTTCCACCATTTTCTTGGCGTTTTTCACTACTCGTTCAACTTCTTCTTTGTTTTTTTCGTCCAGAATATATTTTATCTTTTCGGCAATACTATCCGGATCTCTAAC
>CAYNCE010000086.1:0-2645 GCA_964395855.1 uncultured Gammaproteobacteria bacterium
AATTTAATTAAAACAAATTATGGGAAAAATAAAAATAGGGTTAATAATTCTAGGTTCAATAGCAGTGATTGGTTTAGTTGTGGCTGGAATAGTTATGGCTAAGAATGGTTCAAATAATGGTGAAGCTGATTATGCGCCAGGTCAGATTATCGTCAAATTTAAGGGAGACGTTGAACCATTTAGGATAATTAGGGTTCCGGAAGGAAAAGTGGCGGATAAAATAAAAGAATATCAGGATAAAGTAAATGTGATTTATGCTGAGCCGAATTATTTCGTTTATGCTTTGGGTTCTAATGATAAGGCATATATCAACCAGTGGGCATTGAATAACACAGGCCAAACAATTCATAAAGGATCAGGGAGCTCGACTGATCCAGTTGATACGAATAAATCAATAGGCAGCGGTACTTCCGGTGCCGATGTGGATTGGGAGGAGGCTTGGACCGCTTTTGGTACTACTACCTTTGCTACTACCGTTATTGCCATTGTTGATTCAGGCGTTGATTGGGAACATCCAGATTTAAGCGAGAAGATAATCCCAGGCATTGATTATGTTGATGGGGGGAAGCCCGTTGATGTCTATGGTCATGGTACTCATGTTGCCGGCATTGCCGCAGCAGTAACTAATAATAGTATAGGTATTGCTGGTATTGCTTTTTCTGACAATATTAAGATTATGCCAGTGAGAGTTCTTGATGAGAACGGTATGAGTACTGCTGGTAGTGTGGCTAAAGGGATTATATACGCTGCAGATAACGGAGCAAAGGTTATTAATTTGAGTTTAGGAACAAAGCATCCTTCAACGGCTTTAAAAGAGGCGGTAAATTATGCCTGGAGTAAAGGAGTGGTGTTGGCTGCAGCTGCCGGAAATGATGGCGGTGGAGCAAAATATTATCCTGCTAGTTTTCCAAATGTGATTTCTGTGGCAGCCACTGATTATAATGACAAGATTGCTTATTTTTCTAACTTTAATAGCGAGATAGATGTTTCAGCTCCTGGCGTTAATGTTTTTTCTACTTTTCCTACTTATCCCTTTACTATTCAGAGCATATATGGTCGTTCTCAAAACTACGACGTTGGTAGCGGCACCTCAATGTCAGTTCCTCATGTGGTTGGATTAGCAGGATTGCTTTTTGCTCAAGGCGACAATAGAACTAATGTGCAAGTTAGAGATATTATTGAAAAGACAGCTGATGATTTAGGGGCAACGGGTTGGGATAAACATTTTGGTTGGGGCAGAATTAATGTCAATGCTGCACTAAATTATAGTGGTGGAACCACTCCACCAGAGTGCATTCCAAATGGCGCTTTATGTAACTGCAATGGAAAATGTAATCCAAAGGAATCCCCTGAGACCTGCCCTTGGGATTGTCCATAAAATCTAGCGAGAATTAAAGAAAGGTATTTTAATCAAACAAAATCCCTCGATTTTGAGGGGTTTTGTTTTGACTAAAAATGTCTCATACGAAATAGGTTCTAATAACTTTCCCTGATCTTGGGATTTTTAATTTTTGAGTTGGTTAATAATTGTGAATGTATCAGATTGACGATTGCTGGAATAAAGCAAGATGATGGCGACAGGCTCTTTGTTCACATTAAATAACGACGCTAATGTTTGCTTGGCTTCTGGCAGGTAGCCAGTTTTTCCACCAATAAATTCAGGAAGATGATAAAAATTATTTACATTTTGGAATTTGAGTAATCTTCCTGTTGGATCTGGAAGCCAAAAATTATTATCTTTGGTAATGCTCAAAATTTTTGGATGATTCTTGTGAATATAAGTTAAAAGTTTGGCTATGTCGGTGGCAGTAGAGCGGTTTGCGGGATTTAATCCGTGGGCGTCAAAAAAAACGGTATTGGTCATATCGAGCTCTTTTGCTTTTTGGCTCATTAGATCTAAAAATTTTTCCTTTCCTAAAAAATAAGATAAAGATTCAGAAGCGTCATTTGTTGATTGAATAAGGCTGGCTTGTAGAAGATTTTTTGCGCTAACATTTAAGCCTAGAAAAAGGGAAGGGCTATATCCTAAGGGCTCAAGCATTTTTTCCGTTAAGGTTATTGTTTGCTCAGTATCAATATTTTCAAAAGCAACCACAGCGCTCATGAGCTTGGCAACAGAAGCAATGGGATATGGTTGATTAGTGTTTTTCTCTAAAACAACTGAATTATGAGAAAGGTTTACTGCCAAGTATGATGCAGCTGTAATTTCTTGTTGTGATTGTAAACTTAAAATCAGTGCTTGAAGACGTTGAATTTCTTGTTGAAGGATTTGGATTTGCTGGATTAATTTCATCCTTTCTGTCTGACCAGAGTCATTAGCTGTTTTAGAAGCAAGGGGTGAAAAAGCTAAAAGCAATATACAAAATAAAAGAAAAAAGATTTTGTGTTGCATATCTAAAATATACCTTAATCATCTTTATTTTACCAGAATATTAAAATAATATAAAATCGCTGAGAAGGCATAAATAATAAAAACCCGCTACGGGTATGCCTAATCAAAAAAAGGCTTTAATTTTTCTATTAATTTTTATAATTATTTCTTTGAATATTATTTTGTTAAAAAAGATGAGCCGCGATTTGATGGCATAACATTTTTTGAAATAAAATGACTTCGTTAAAAATCAATCTTTATTGATTTTTAGACT
>CAYNCE010000087.1:0-2645 GCA_964395855.1 uncultured Gammaproteobacteria bacterium
AAAGTCCTATCCCCAGACTTTAACTGCGATAACAAAATAGATATTCAAGACTTTGGTATATTATTATCCAACTGGCATAAATCACATGATGTTACAGCAAATTATAAACATAATAATTGTACAAATATAAAATCAATAGATTTAGTTATTGATAAAAATAATCGTGTAGATAGTTTAGATTTATCAAGATTATTATCTTGCTGGGGGATACCATCACAAACAGAAAGCCCGGGGTGCTGGGTGGAGCAAGAGGCAATAGTTAATTAATTTGATAAAATTCTATTTCTGGATTATAATGTATAAATAGAGTAAAATACTAATTTATGGCTTATTTTAGACAAATATTTTCAAACCTAATTGAACAAAAAGACAAAAAACAGATAGTTTTTCTTTTAGGCGCAAGACAGGTTGGGAAAACAACTTTACTAAAAATGCTTCAGAAAAAATTAGGCAAAGAAAATCCTAGCTTATATTTAGATTTAGATTTAACAAAAAATTTGGAATTATTTTCTAGTTTAGAAAATTTGATTGATTATTTAAGAAATAATGGTTACAAAAAAAATTCCAAAAGATTTTATTTATTTTTAGATGAAGTCCAAAGATATAATGAAGCTACAATGATTTTGAAAAATTTACATGACCATTATCCAAATATCAAAATATATGCTTCTGGTTCATCTACTTTGGAAATTAAAAATAAAATAAAAGACAGCTTAGCTGGTCGGAAGTTTATTTTTCATATTTATCCTTTAGATTTTAAAGAATTTTTAATTTTTTCCGCCAGAGGTGGAAAAGATAAATTAAAGTTGTTTGTAAAACAAGGATTTGATAATGATATTGTACAAAAATATATTAGAGAATTTTTATTATTTGGCGGTTATCCGGCAGTGGTTTTGGCTAAAACAAATAATGAAAAGAAAAGAGTTTTAGAAAGTATCTTTGATTTATTTTTAAAAAAAGATATTTTAGAATTTTTGCATATTGATAATTTGTCAGCTATTAAAAAAATTTTGTCTTTGCTATCAGCTAATAATGGACAAATTACTAATTACAGCCAATTAGCAAAAGAAACAGGCATTGACACAAGAACATTAAAAAATTATTTAGAGATTTTACAAGAAACTTTTTTAATATTTAGTTTGAAACCGTATTTTATTAATAAGCATAAAGAAGTTGTTAAAGCTGATAAAATTTATTTTTATGATACAGGCGCCAGAAATTATTTTTTAAATAATTTTGCTCAAATAGACTTAAGAAATGATTCAGGGTTTTTGTTTGAGAATATGATTATTGAGGAGTTTATTAAAAATAGAGATATTTTAGATGATTTTCGTTTTTGGAGAAATAAAAATAAGCAAGAAGTTGATTTAATAAAAATTAAAGACAGTAAATTAATGCCAATTGAAATAAAGTATAAAAAATTTAATAAACAAAAAGACTATAAGAATTTATTAAGTTTTATGAAAGAATATAAAATTGATATAGGATATTTATTAAATTTAAAATTGAATAATGAGAAGTTGATTCCGGGTACTCGGGATAAAAAAATAATCTTTATTAATAATTTTGATTTAGCGTTTTAATATTTTTTTATGTTTAAAAACCTAACCAAGAACAAAAAAAAGTATTTATCAAAGCTAAAATATAGCCCCTTAATTTTATTTATTTTGACTTTGTTTTGGTTTTTAGTCAGAGTTATTCCTAAACCATCAAGAGCGGCTTATCCTTGTCAGCAAGCAAATTTAGCTTATATGGGAACTTATTTAACAGCTATATTTAGTGGAGGCATTTTTGCTGTATTAGTTGGTTTTTGGAAAAAAAGCATTAATTTTATTAAAAATAATAAAATAAAAGTTATTATTACTATTTTAATCTGTATATTTTCTATAGCTAGCTATAATATATATAACTCTTATCAAGAAAAACAATTTAGACAAAAATGGTCAAGAACTATTCCAGCTGCTGATGAAAATCAAGGTGTGGTGGCTGGTATTAATACTAATCAATCATTAGTAGCCTTTAGCCATGATCCAGACATTGAATATGGCACTGTTAATCAAAGTGGCAATAAGACTTTTAGTTTTGTTTGGCATATGTTAGAAACTTTAAATTTAGGATCACATGATAATCCATTAGATGATTTAATTGATTCAGGAGATAAAGTTTTAATTAAGATTAATATGGTAAGTGGTCAAAACGGAGCATATACTCACCCAGCCGTTGTCCGTCCTTTGGTTGATATTATTGGCAGAGCTGGTGCTAAAATAATTCAGATAGGGGACGGAGGATTAAAATATCAGGCTACATGGAATGCTTTTAATCAGGCTGGATATACAGATAAATTTATTAAGGATCTGGAATATATAGTAAATCACGATTCAAATAGCAATAATCCTCACAAAGGCAGTATTCAGATTGAAAAAGTAAATTTTAATGATACTGGTAAATGGCTTTGGGTTAATTTAGGCGCTAAAAGTAGTTTTGCAGGTTCAGGCTATACTGATGCTGATATGGCTGATACTAGTGTCAAATCTTTGGCTAATAATCAATATTATAAAACAGCAGATAAATACAACAAAAATCCTAATAGTCAGGTTATGGGCTGGTATGCGGTTTCAGAATATGTTTTAGATGCAGATGTAATT
>CAYNCE010000088.1:0-2644 GCA_964395855.1 uncultured Gammaproteobacteria bacterium
TCACAGATTATCTACAATCACTCACGCAGATAAAATTCTAGTTTTTGATAAAGGCAAATTAGTTGAGCAAGGCAGTCATGAAGAATTGATAAAAACTAAAGGCATATATCACAATTTATACCAAAAACAGAAATTTTAAGTTTTAAAAATATTTAAAAATTTTAAGCCGTTGTGAATTTATCCAACGGCTTTTTGTTTTCACTTTCTAGTTATTTTCTATTTATGCTATAATTAAATTATATAATTGTGGATAACTGGCGTCAAGTATAAAAAGTTAATTATATGCTAACAAAATACCAAAAACAAGTTTTAGATTTTATTAAATCCTATATATTTAAAAATGATTATGCCCCGTCTTTAGAAGAAATTAAAAAACATCTAAAGATTGCTTCTGTTTCAACAGCGCATTTTCATATTAAGAATTTACAAAAAGCTGGTTATTTAAAAAAAATAGAAAACCAACCAAGAGCCATTGAATTAAATAATAATAAAAAATTATTAGAAATTCCTTTGGTTGGTACTATTACAGCAGGTCAGCCAATTGAAGCAATTGAAGATTCTAAAGAAGTTATAACCATTTCTGATGATGTAAGAAATCCAGAGAAGCTTTTTGCTTTAAAAGTTCTAGGCAACAGTATGATTGATGAAGGTATTTTTGATGGCGATACAGTTGTTATCCGTAAGCAAAGCATTGCAGATGATGGACAAATGGTAGTGGCGATAATTGATGATAATGAGGCAACACTTAAAAAATTATATAAAGAAAAAAATAGATTCAGATTACAGCCAGCTAATCAAAATATGCTTCCTTTTTTTAGAAGAGAGGTTGAGATAAGAGGAATAGTAGTAAAAATTATTAGAAATTTAGACAGCCAAGTAGAAAAAGTCAGCGATGATAAATATAAGAGACGAATTGATTATTCCTGGGATTTTAATGGTGAAAAAATAAAGTCATATATTCATGGGATTCATACTTACCCGGCAATGTTTATTCCCCAAGTTGCTAGAAGATTATTGCAAAAATATAGTGAAAAAAATAATACTGTGTGTGATATTTTTTGCGGTTCTGGCACAGCGTTGGTTGAAAGCAAACTACTTGGCAGAAATTCTTATGGTATTGATTTAAATCCGTTTGCAATTTTTTTAGCAAAAGCAAAAACAACATCAATTGAGCCAAAACTTTTGCAAAAAGAATATTTTAAATTGATTGATGAAATTAAAAAAATAAAGGATAAAGATATCGAAAAACCAGTTTTTTTAAACATTGATTTTTGGTTTAAAGATAAAGTGATTATTGAATTAGCAAAAATTAAAAAAGCAATAAAGAAAATTAAAAATGAAAAAATTAAAAATTTCTTTATGGTTGCTTTTAGCGAAACTGTAAGATTAGCTTCAAATACCAAAAATGGCGAGTTTAAATTAGTTAGAATAAAACCAGATAAGTTAAAAATTTTTAGTCCAAATGTTTTAGAGATATTTAAGAAAAAAACAGAAAATAATATTTCAGGAATGGATAAGTATTATAAAGATGTTAATAAAAAATCTTTGGTAAAAATTATCTATGGCGACTCGTCAAAAGATAATGGCATAAAAAATAATTCAATTGATTTTATTTTAACTTCTCCACCTTATGGCGACAGCAGGACAACGGTTGCTTATGGACAATTTTCGCGACTTTCAGCGCAGTGGATTGATATTTTTGATGAACCAAATAAAGCGTCTGGTGTTGACAAAGATTTGCTTGGGGGTAAAGCAACAAAAGATTTACAACATAAATTAGAGTCCGGTTATTTAAAAGAAAGTTTAAATAAAATAGCAAAAAAAGACGAAAAAAGAGCCAAAGATGTTTTAAGTTTTTATCTTGGTTTAAATGATTGTTTAAAACAGGCTTATAAAATTTTAAAGCCAAAAAAATATTTTGCGCTTGTAATTGGCAATCGTTTAGTTAAACAAGTTAGAATTCCAACTGATTTTATTATCGCAGAACTTGGAGAAAAAATTGGTTTTACTTGCCATGATATTATTGTCCGCAATATTCCAGGCAAAAGAATGCCTAAAAAAAATTCACCCACAAACATTGTCGGCGAACTTGAGGAAACTATGAATAAAGAAAGTATTGTAATATTGAGAAAAAATTAAATTAATTTTGTTTTATTCTTAAAACAATCATCAAGTTTATTTATTTTAACTCTAAATCCAGTGCCGTGATTTCTAACAGAACCATTTGGTCTGTAATACAGTCTAAAATCAACTACAATGTCATCATTCCTAACTCTCTTTTTAAAGATTTCAAAATCAAAATCATCAAGGAGATAAGCTTTGTCAAAATGAAAATATTCATTGCCATCAATAATTTTTCTATTTGCTAAGACATAAACTAAAGCGGGGAGTTTTGCTTCAAATTTATTTTTTACAGACTCCATATTCCAGTAAATATTTAATCTTCTCTTGTCACCCTTTACTCTAATTTTATCTTTTTCAACTGACAGTTTTAAATTTTGCGCGTTATATTTTTTACAAGATAAGGTGCTGTGTAATTCTTTGGAGCGTTGGTTATCTCTTTTAGAATAACCAAAACCATTTCCTACTAATCCATCATCAAGTTGGTCATTGGTCATTTCCAAAAGGTAGAGTAGAAAAAGGT
>CAYNCE010000089.1:0-2578 GCA_964395855.1 uncultured Gammaproteobacteria bacterium
AATTACTGTGTTTATTGGTATGTCATTGCCAGGCGGTTTAACACTTTATTGGTTTATAACCACTCTCTTAACTGGCGCGCAGCAAATGTATTTTTTTAAGAAAAAAAATAAAAAAAATGAAAATTTCTAATAAAAAAATAATAAATCTAGAAATTGAAACTCAATCTGGACAAAAATTAGGAAAGATTGAGAGTTTTAATATTGATATTGATTCCCAAAGTATTTTAGAATATAAAATAAAACCCTTAAATTTAATTAAAGGATTGATTGAGAATGAATTAATTATTCCGCGCGGGCAGGTAATTGAAATTACAGATGAAAAAATGATTGTGGAAGATTTATCTGTGGCTAAAAAGAGCGACAAAAAAGAAAAAAGCAAAGCCAGAGTCGCGCAGGGAGTGGCTATGAAGGAAAATAAGTAATTAAAACTTCCTATTCTTCCCCACAATAACCCTTAATTGTTTATTTGATATGCAGATGGCAAGAGGGGTTTTTAGTGTTTTAAAATTATCAACAAGCGCGTATCCTGGCTTTTCAGTCTGGTTTTTTATTATTATTTTGCGCGCTCGAAAAACACTATCAGCAAATTTCTGTGATTGTGAACCAAACAATGGTTTAAAAATTTTGTTTAAAGTTTTTTTGTCTTTTGGTTCAACTACCACTTCTAAAAAAGTATCCTGTGGATTAAAAAGTTGTTTGCTTGATTTAAAATTTAAATTAACTTGAGGAGCAAAGTTATACACCCCTATTAGATGATTAACTGATAAAGTTGATATATTATATTTATTATCGCACTCAACTCTTAAATCTGTGTCAAAAATTTTAATATTATCAATAAAAAAATCATTATTTACTTCACCCAAATTAATGGTTTCTATTTTACGCGCTGAAATTATCTCACATGCTTCTAAAGGGTCTGTAATGCCCAAAAAATTAGCTATTGAATTAGTTTCTCCAATCGGAATAATGCCCAATGTTACATCTTTACCTGCAACTAAATTAACGATTTGATGAACCGTTTGATTGTTGCCTGCCACTACTATGGTTTGAGCTCCTTTTCTTAACGCATCAGTTACTAACTCACTCACACTTTTTAAAATTGACATTTTAATAATGCGGTTTTTAATTCCCAAATCAGTAATCTTGCTTTCAATCTGTGTTAAAATTTTGTCATATTTTTTGTGGCTTAAAAATTGGTCATAAATGTAGTAATACATACTTATTTTTCAATTTCAGTTTTTGTTTCGTGTTGAATGTCTCCCATCTTAATATTACCAGTAATCTGCGCCCCAGTTTCCATAGTTAAAATTTGCGCTTCAATATTGCCTTTGATTTTGGCATTGGGTGAAAGCTCAAGATGATTTTTTATTATTAAATTACCTTTAACTTCCCCTGCAATCCAGGCGTTTTCAGCTTCAATATTGGCTTTAATTTTAGAGCCTTCGCCTGCGCGCAGATTTTTTTTGGTCTTAAAACCACCGATTACCTGACCTTCAATAATAACATTACCATCAGCTTTAAATTCACCTTCAACTCTGACACTTGGACCAATAATTGTTTCTACATCTTTAAAATTTTCCTTTGACATAAAATTAGCCTGTCCTGAGCGAAGCGAAGGAACCCGCAGAATAACTCTTAGCGAAATTCCAAACTTTAGCTCAGAATTTTATTTATTATTATAGTGTTAGTTTATATTTATTTTTAAATTTTGTAAAGCGGCTTTGCCGTCCCGACCTGACGCTCGCAAGCGGCAGCGTCGGGATCCCGTTGTTCTAAATTTAATAAGTTCTTTAATTTTATCCTTAAATAAGCTAGAATTAAATCAAGCCCTCATAGTTCAATGGATAGAACACAGACCTCCTAAGTCTGAAATCTTGGTTCAACTCCAAGTGGGGGCACCAATGACAAAACCTTAATTTTATGGTATAATATAACTTTAAAAGTTTTAGCTATGGTTAGCTAAAACTTTTATTTTTGTCCAGGATAGTCCGGACAAAAAGTGCCCATAAAATAACACTTTTGTCAAACAGCTGGCTTTTTTGGGAAAAAACGTGTTTTTGGCTAATATTAGGAAAAATCACTAAAAAACACCTGTTTTTGAAAAAAGACAGGTTTTTTTGGGAAAAAACGTGTTTTTGGCTAATATTAGGAAAAATCACTAAAAAACACCTGTTTTTGAAAAAAACCCGACTTTTTTGAAATTCGTGTTTTAGCAAAATTTGAGTTATTTTTAACAAAAATTGTTCCATATGGAACAATACAAATCATATTTTTCTAAAAAAATACAAAAGCTTGCCCGCCGTAGCCCAGTAGACTTGTTAGGGGCGAAGGTAGGTAAGCGATTTTGTCCAGAGTAGTCTGGACAAATTGTGGAAAAGTGTGTAAAAAAGCGTGATGTGGTGGATAAATTGTTCCATATGGAACAATGATAAAAAACAAAAAATGTCCAGGATAGTCCGGACAAATTTAAAAAAATTTTAAAATTAGTTTTTTTATGCTTAAATTAGCTAAAAAAAATTGTTCCACATGGAACAATTGAAAAAATGTCCGGACTACTCTGGACAAATTGTGTATAAAT
>CAYNCE010000090.1:0-2526 GCA_964395855.1 uncultured Gammaproteobacteria bacterium
AAAAAAACAGATTTAATTAAAAAAATAAAAAATCAAGAAATAGATTTCATAATTGGAACTCATGCTCTAATCCAAGACAAGATTGAATTTAAAAATTTAGCATTAGTTATTATAGACGAACAGCACAGATTCGGAGTTCAGCAAAGAAAGTTATTAAAAAACAAAAATTTATCCGCCGGAGCGTTAAAGAGTGGTCAGGGAGCGCAGGCGGATAAAATGCCACATTTGCTTTCCATGACAGCCACGCCAATCCCGCGCTCACTTGCATTAACTCTATATGGCGAGCTGGATCTATCAGTCATTGACCAAATGCCTAAAAACCGCAAACCTATTAAAACCAAGATTATTGGTCCAGACCAACGCGCCCAAGCTTACACATTTATTCGTTCTGAAATAGCCAAAGACCGCCAAGTATTTGTAGTTTGTCCTTTAATTGATCCTTCTGACAAATTAGGAGCTAAAGCAGTCAAAGAAGAATTTGAAAAATTGGACAAAAAAATTTTTCCAAAAATAAAAATTGAATTATTGCACGGCAAACTAAAAACTGATGAAAAAGAAAAAATAATGAAAAATTTTGTGGACAATAAAACTAAAATTTTGGTTTCCACTACTGTGATTGAGGTCGGCATTGATGTGCCAAATGCCAGCATTATGCTCATTGAATCAGCTGAGAGATTTGGTTTGGCGCAATTGCATCAATTACGCGGACGAGTAGGTCGTGACAAACACCAGTCCTACTGCTTTTTATTTACTGAGTCAGATAATGAAAATGTTTTTAAGCGCCTGCATGCTGTGGTAGAATCTAAAAACGGTTTTGAATTAGCTGAAAAAGATTTAGAATTCCGCGGTCCCGGCGAAGTCTACGGCATTAAACAATCTGGCTACAACGACATGCTCAAAATCGCTACATTAATGGACTGGCCAATTATTAAATCAACCAAGCCATGGGTAGACAAAATTTTAAACTCTGATCCTGAATTGAAAAATAATTTAATTATAAAAAACAAACTCACTGACTTTGAGACAAGTATTCACTTTGAGTAAAACACTGATTTACACAGATGTGAACACAGATTAACACAGATATTTATTTTGCTTGACAAAAATATTTCTTAAATATATACTTAATTTTTACATAAATTAACAAAAAACCAGCCCAAAACATCAGGACTGGTTTTATTTTTTGTTCAAAACTTCACTTCCACATTTTCTTTTTCTTTTTCATCAGCAACTTCAAAAAACTCATACTTTTTAAACTTCAGCCATCCAGCCACAACATTGTTTGGAAAAATTTCAATCTTAATGTTAAAATCTCGCGCATTGCCATTGTAAAATCTGCGAGAGGCCTGAATCTTGTTTTCTGTATCTGACAATTCATCTTGTAATTTAGCAAAATTTTCTGAAGCTTTTAATTCAGGATAATTTTCTGAAACAGCAAACAAAGTTTTCAATGTTCCAGACAAAACATTTTCAGCTTCTGCTTTTTCACGAGGCGAGCCAGCATTAACCGCAGACGCGCGCGCTTGTGTGACCTTTTCAAAAAGTTCGCGTTCATGCGTGGCATAGCCCTTTGCAGTTTGCACTAAATTAGGAATCAAATCATGTCGGCGTTTTAATTGCACATCAATATCTGACCATGATTCTTTAGCGCGATTATTAAGTTTAACCAAACCATTATAAACTCCAATAATCCACAAAACCAAAACCACAACTACTCCCAAAATAATATAAAATAGTATATCCATAAAATTTTTCACAAATTATTTACAAATTTTATATTCGCAAAATTCGTAAATAATTCGCTTTTAATTAGCATCTTAAGTTATCTTACTTAAATTTTAAATCTTTATTATAAAAAGGTCAAGCTGTCACAAACCTCGTAAACAAAACTTGTGCAGAAATTTTTGATGATTTTAATTGTAAATCAATGTTTTGCAAGTCGCGCAGTTTGTTTTCTAATTCTTCAAAACTATACTTTTGCGCTTGGCTAATTGACTTTTGCGCTACAAACGGGTGCACCCCAATTTCTTTAGCAATCAAGACATAACTAGAATAACCTTGATTTTGAATTACATCTTTAATCTGCAACAAGATTCTAAACTGACGAATAATCATTGAGAGCAAATATAACGGCTCAACCCCAGATTCTAACTGCTTATTAATTAATTCTAAGCCAGTGGCTTTATCATTATTGCCAATTGCATCAGTTAAATTAAAAATATTGTCATCAAAATTCGCAGAAGTTAATTGATACACATTTTCTACTGTAATATTTTTATTAAAAGCTAAAAGTTTATCTAATTCACTTGACAACTGCCATAAATTTGGTTTAGCATTTATTAATAATTCTTCCAAAGCCACTAATTCTATTTTGCCATTATGTTTTTTAACATACTCCTGCGCCCATTTTTTTAATTCAAAATTATTTAACTCTCTAAATTCAAATTTGTCTGCATTTTTAAACAAAAATTTATACAAACTAGTTTTTTTATCAACCTTTTCTTCGTAAAAAATTAAAATATCATT
>CAYNCE010000091.1:0-2505 GCA_964395855.1 uncultured Gammaproteobacteria bacterium
GCATTATTAGCATTTTTTACTTGACAGAAATTATTATTAATTTTAAGATAAAAGCAAAGAATAGAAAAAATATAATTTTTATCTAACATTAGGTAAAAATTAAAGTAAATTAAACAAAAAACAAAATATTTTTAAAATTAAACACAAAGGAGGTGGTTTAAATGATAAATATAAAAATGCCATTAACCGCACAATTGGAGATAACTGATAGATGTAATTTCCGTTGTGAACATTGTTATTTTTTAGAATCAAAAATTTGTTTGAAAAAATTAAAAACTAATGATGTTGCTGAGGATAAAATTTTTGATTTTGCAAAAAAGTTAGTCAAAGCTGGAATTTTTTCTGTTGTATTAACAGGCGGAGAACCCTTTTTAAGAAAACAATTGTTGATAAAATTGGTTAAATATTTTAAAGATAATAATAAAAATGTAGCTTTGAATACAAATTTATATTTAGCCGACAGAAATACTTTATCAATATTAAAAAAAGGTGGGCTAGATGGTATGTTGGTTTCTTGTCCTTCTGTTAATCCCATTATTTATAAACAAATGACTGGCGGGGCTAATTATACTTTGTTTGAAAAAAAACTTAAGATGCTTGTTGAATCAGATTTACATTTTTCGATTAACATGGTTATTAATCAAAGAAATATTAATTCAATAAGAGAAACTGCAAGAGAAATGAAATCATCAGGTGTAAAAAGATTTGGCGCTACGCCAATGGGTTTAAATGTGCAAAAACCACAACTTGATTTGTTTCTTAATCAAGAGCAAGTAAAGAAAGTAATTAATGATTTGGTTTGGGTAAAAGAAAATTTGGGTATGCGTATAGATATTTTTGAAGCTCTTCCAAAATGTATATTTCCAGAAAATGTTTGGCAGAAGGATTTGAGTTTTTTGGATAGAAAATGCCAAGCAGGTATGACAGTTTTGTCTATTGCCAGCAATGGAGATATTCATCCATGTTCACATAATAGAAAAGTTTACGGCAATTTGCTTAATAGTTCAATTAGTGATGCTTGGGAAAAAATGAGTAATTGGAGAGATGATACATATATTCCAATTGAATGTAATGAGTGCAAAATAATTAGTAAATGTTTAGGTGGTTGTAGAACAACAGCTATAGCTTTTACTAAAAAAAATAATGGGCAAGATCCTTGGATGACAAAAATAATGACCAGAAATGTTTTTATGAAAAATAACCACAGTGAAGTAAAAATAACATCCAATGTTTTTATTAAAAATTCAGAGCAATTTAAATGGAGAAAGGAAGGCGATAATTATTTAATTTGCACAAAGAACACTAGAAATTTAATATTAATAAATCAAACTTTTTTTATTTTTTTATTAAAATTGCGTAAGATCTCTTTGATTAAACTAAGCAATCTTGCAAATAAGTTTGGAACCAACTTTGAAGATCAAAATTTTCAAAAGGTTATTAAAATTTTAATTAACAGAGAATTTATTTTAATTCAAAATCAAGGAGGGTAAAATTATGGACGAGAAAAAGAAAAATGATAAGATTAATTTTGAAAACATGCAGATCTTGCCGATTAGCGCAACTGATAATTGTTATACTTGTGACTGTGGCGACGGTTGTGACGGATATGGCAATGACTGTGTTTCTTGTGATAGTGATGATTAAGGTGAACAACCAGAATTATCTTATCACAATGAAAGTAGCAACAAAACAGCCTCATTATTAAATCGATGGGGCTTTTTATTTTTCTCAATTTTTGTTATTATTAAATTGTATGAAATTAACTTTTAAATACAATCTAAATAAAGATGTTCAGAATTTTTTTATTGCGTCCAAGTCATTAGGACATAATAACCAGCCATCAAAAAGGCAGTTATTATATATAAAGAATTTTGGCGAAGAATTAACAGAAGAAAATTTAAAAAAATTCATTAATGCTTTTATTAAAAAGAATAATATAAATGTTAATGAAAAAATAAAAGAATTTCAAATATCTTGGAATAAAGTAAATGACGAATTTTTTAAAAGAGTTAAAAATATTTTTAAAATAAATTTACCTTGTGAAAAAATAAATGCTTATTTAACTGTAAATGACAGATGTGGCTATTCAATAATTGATAATTTATTTTTTGTCAGTGTTGGCACAAACCAACCCAAAAGAATTGTAATGCATGAATTATTTCATTTTTATACTTGGTATGCTCTTGGTAAAGAATTGAAAGATAGAAATATTGGAAAACAAAAATATTATGATATAAAAGAATCTTTAACAATAATTCTAAATCTAGAATTTGGAGATTTAATGGAGTGTGAAGATAAAGGTTATATAGAACATCAAGAATTAAGAAAAAAAATTAAAGAGTATTGGTTAAAGTACAAAGATATTAAAAAAGTCGTGGAAAAAATATTAATTAAATTTTAATCTTTAAACTTGCTTGACACCCTCTGTCAATTATATATAATATATATATGTATAAGCAAAGTAATATATAATATGTGGAAAACAGAAAAATTAAGAAATATCTG
>CAYNCE010000092.1:0-2400 GCA_964395855.1 uncultured Gammaproteobacteria bacterium
TTCACCAACCCGTCTCTCCTCCTTTCCCCAACTTTCTCATCTGAAATTATTTTACCATCTTTAAGTTTTATAATCCTTTCAGCGTATTCAGCTGTGTATTGTTCGTGAGTGACTAAAATAATTGTTTTACCCTGCTTATTTAAATCATTTAAAATCTGCATAACTTGTTCTCCGGATTTTGAATCTAAGTTTCCAGTTGGTTCATCTGCAAAAATTATTTCAGGGTCGTTTACTAAGGCTCTGGCAATCGCAACTCTTTGTTTTTCACCGCCAGACAATTGATTAGATAAATTATTTATCCTGTGTTCAAGCCCTACAGAATGAACTGCTTTGGTGGCTTTTTTGATTTTATCTTGTTTTGCTATCTTTTCAGAATAAGTGAGCGGGAGCATTACATTTTCTAAAACAGAAGTGCGCGGCAATAAATTAAATTGTTGAAAAACAAAACCAATTTCCGCATTTCGCAAATGCGCTAATTTATTATCATCAAACTTTGTAATATTTTCGTTTTTAAAAATATATTCACCTGAAGTTGTTTTATCTAAAAAACCCAGAATATTCATTAAAGTAGATTTACCAGAACCGGATGGGCCCATAATTGCAATAAATTCACCTTTTTTAATTTCAAAATTTAAACCATGAAGTACTTTTGTAACGACTTCATCAGTTTGAAATTGTTTGTGTAGATTTTTGATTAAGATCATATTATTCTAGCCTGTCCTCAGGATGACGATATTAACGAACAAAAGTAATAACTTCCTCACCACCTGACAATCCAGAAATAATTTCAATCCCTTCGTCACCTCTTAACCCTGTTGTTACAATTTTTTCTTCTAAAGTTCCATTAATTAATATCTCAACATATTTATCACCATTATTAGATTTAACCCCTCTAGGGGGGACAATCAAAACATTTTCTTTTTTATTAGTGCATATAATCACATTAGCTGTCATTCCTGGCTTAATATCATAACTTGCGTCATTCAACACATTATTAAGCTGGATTTTAACTTTATAATATACAACATCTTGAATAATTGTTTCAGCAGGGTCAATAAAAGTAACTTTTCCAGCAAAAATTTCATCATCACCAAAAGCGTCTAATGAAACATCAGCATCTTGGCCTGCTTTTAGTTTTGCCACATCAGATTCAGAAATATCAACTTCAATTTGCAAGTTTGATTCGCCAATCATTTCCAAAACTGGAGAAGCTAAAGATGTTTGTTCCCCGACATTATAATTTTTCTTAATTAAAGTTCCGTTAATTGGCGCAGTAATAATTGTCTGGTTAAGATTGGCTTGAGCCAATTTTAAACTAGCTTGCGCCTGATCAATTTTAGCTTGAGCCGCATCAATTTCAAATGCGCGCGGCGCAGATTTTTTTAAAGCCAATTGCGAATTAGCAATATCCAGAGCTTTTTGCGCGTCAACCATTGCGTCTTCATAAATTGTAATTTGGTCTTGATAATAAGCAATTTTATTGGTCCAGTTTGATTTAGCGGTTTGGATATTGGTTTTAGCGGTTTTAATGCCAGACTGTTCAGTTACAATATTGCTTTTTAAAGTATCAAGTTCTGTTTCAGACAGATCGCTTGATATCATAGTTGCATTTAAAACATCAATTGTTTGACTTAAAGCCGTGATTACCAGATTTAAAGTATCTTTTAGATTATCTAAAGCATTTAGAATTTCTGCATCTGAAGAATAACTATTAATTGTAGTAATAAGTATTTCAGAATTATCTACTGCGTTTTGGGTAGTTTTTTGATTTGCTTCAGCTAAGCTTAATTTATTATTATCCAAAATTGATAAGGTGCTTTGAGCATCGCTGTCATCTAGAGTATTTTTAATTTCATCCATAGCATTTTGCGCAGTTATGATTTCGTTATTTAAATAAGTTAAGGATGTGTCTTTAAGGTTGTCTATTTCAGTTCGCGCTTTAATTTTTAAATTAGTCAAATTATTTTCAGCAGAGATTAAAGCTTGCTGTTTTTGAGCAGCTGTATCTTCTGTTATTTTAATGTCTTCAGGGGAACTGCCGGCAATTAATTTATCATAATCAGCAATAGCTTGATTAACTTGCGCGCGCGCGTTATCAACTGAACTTGCCAAAGCTCCTGCTTCTAATCTAGCTAAAACTTGTCCAGTTTTAATTTCATCGCCAACTTCAACATAAATATTATTAATGCGTCCAGTAGTTTTAAAATTTAAATCAATTTTTTCAGCAGATTCAATTTTTCCAGTTGCGTCAACGGTTTGTTTAAGAGTCGCGCGTTCTACTGTTTGGGTGATATATTCAATTTTTTTGTTGTTTTTTGCAACCAAAAAAATACTTCCGCTAACCAATATTAACAAAACTATAATTATTATAATCCATATTTTTTTCTTTTTAGTCATAAA
>CAYNCE010000093.1:0-2370 GCA_964395855.1 uncultured Gammaproteobacteria bacterium
TTTTCCGGTGATAGATTATTTATTTTTTTGTTTTTAAATTTAATGGTCCCGCTGTCAACTTTTAATAATCCTGAAATTAAATTAAAAACTGTTGACTTGCCAGCGCCATTTGGTCCAATCAAAGCTGTAATTGTATTTTCTTTAATTTCAAAACTACAGTCGTCAACTGCTTTTATTCCGCCAAAATGTTTTTTAAGATTAGCTATTTTTAGCATACTATTCAAGTTCTACTTTTCCGTAAAATCCTTTGGGTCTATAAATTAAAATCAATATCAAAATCAAAGCATAAATAATCTGTCTCATTGGTCCAACAATTGATGAAGGAAAACCAATAAATCTTAGCGGCTCTGGAAGTAAAACTAAAATTATGCAAGCAATTATTGTGCCTTTAAGCGAAGCTAAACCGCCAATAATCACAATGCACACAACCGGAATAAGTTGCATTAAAGTAAATGAAGACGGATCAATAAAAGTAATATAACTGGCATAAAGTGAGCCAGCAATACCGGCAAAAAATGCTGACACAGCCATTGAAATAGATTTTATTTTAAAAGTATTTTTGCCTAAAACCCTAGTGGCTAATTCATCATCTCTAGTTGCTTGCATTACTTTGCCAAATGGTGAGGTTGTGATTTTTCTGATTATTACATAAGATATCAACACAATAATTATAGTTAAAATTAAAAAACTAATATTACTAGAAAAAGTAATGCCAAATATTTCTGGTTTGGGGATGCCCGGCAACCCAAGTGGTCCACGAGTTAAACCAGTCCAATTCAATGCAACCGCATAAATTACAAAAGAAAATCCCAAAGTTGCCAAAGCCAAATAATCACCTTTTAGTTTATTAGTTGGTAAACTCAAAAGAAACCCAAAAACCATTGCTATAATGCCAGCTAAAATAAAACACAACCACCACGGCCAGCCAGCCAACAAAAGCAGAGCTGAAGTGTAAGCCCCAATAGCATAAAAAGCAATATGCCCTAAATTCAAAAGCCCAGAAAAACCAAGAGTTATCTGTAAAGACAAAGTTAGAATTAAATAAATTCCAATCAGGATTAGAAGATGGATTATGTAAGCGCTGAACATAGTGGCACACTAATAAATTTGCGTCCCGAGTACTCGGGATTGCGAATAATTATGCGAATAATTTTAAAATTCTCTTTTTTAATTTTGAATATTGATATTGATTCAATTCTAATTCTTGCAATTCATTAATACCAGAAACCAAATCAATTAATTCTTTTTGATAATTCATTAAATCATATCTCTGCAAAATTGTTTGATAAACTTTAAAATCAAAATTATCTAAATTCAACAAACTAATAATATCAATTTTATCTTTTTCTCCTTTGGCGCTTCCTTGTCGATTCAAAAAAGCTGTTTGTTTTAAAATTAATAAAATTTCTGGTTTTAAAGTAACAAAACCTTCCATACTTTGTGTATATTCTTTAATTTCCTCAAGTGGAATCTTCAAATCAGAATAATGCGGCAGATAAATATCAATATCAGTTTGATCCATTTGAATTTCATATTTTTTTAATCGTTGATTTTTACTTAAAGTAAATTTTTTTCTTAACTTTTCAAGTTCATCGTAATCAATAACAATATCAATGTCTTTTGATTTTAATTTATTTGTATGCAAAAAAACCGCCCAACCGCCAATCAAAATAAAATCATAACTGCGTTTTAGGTCTTGCAAAATCTTAAAACTTTTGATTGTAATAATGTCTTGATAATACTGCATATATTCTACTCGGCTTTAGCCGGGGTTTTTCAGACTTTAGTCTGCTTTATTTTAAAATTTTATCTTTGAGCGCTTTTAAAAAATCCTGCGCAAACCAGTCAGATAAATTCCAAAGATCAACATAAATTTGAGCTGTTGTAACAAAGTTGCCATAATTTTTTAAAAAATCATCTGCTTCTAAAACAATTAAATTAGATGCGCCTTTTTTTAAAGGAAACCTTTTTTTAATTTGCTCTAAATTTTTTGCGTAAATATAAACCTTATCATAATCTGCTGGTGCGTCTTGAAATTTTAAGCGATAAGCAGTATAAGCGGTCGGTATAATATCAGCCGGCAATTCGCCTTCTATTTTTTGAATAGGCAAATCAACTCTTGTCTGATAAATTATATCTTTATTTAAATTGCGATGAGTGCCCCAGATGGATAAGAATTTTTGTGTGTCTACAACTTGAAAAAATCTACTATTAACTTTAATTGCCCCACTGGCTCGCGGTATTTTCAAAGCATTAAAAACAGTACTCAATGAAAATTTAAATTTTTGAGCCAGTTGTTTTTGCGTAAACTTAAATTGTTTTTTTTCCAAGGCTTGATATAAAATCTCACGCCAGATAATTTCTTTTTTT
>CAYNCE010000094.1:0-2308 GCA_964395855.1 uncultured Gammaproteobacteria bacterium
AAAAAAAAACTTATGAATCAGTGGAAGAATCTGATCTGATTTTTATTGTTATTGATTTATTAAAAAATAAAGATAATAAAGATTTTGCAATTGAAAAAGAAGTTATTAAAAGAGCATTGAAGCATAAAAGCCAAGTATTGATTATTTACAATATTTTTTCATCCAAGGAGCCAATAGAAAAAATTACAGAGCTTGAGAATTTGGCAAATCAAAAGCTGGGGATGGGGCTGCCAAGTTTTTGCCTTAATGCTTTAAATGGAAATAAGCAGAAAGAGCTTGTTAATTTTATCAGCACTTATTTTAAAAAGGAAAATCAGAACATTGATTTAATTCCTTTAAAGAGCGGGAAAGGATATGTCCTGTTAAATATTCCAATGGATGAAGAAACACCGGCTTTGCGGCTTTTGCGCCCGCAGGATATGGCCGCAGAAAAGCTTTTGCGAAAATATTTAATCCCGGTGCTTTTCAGGATGGATTTAAAAAAAGCGCGGTCTGATAATCAAGCGGAAAAAGAGCGATTTTTAAATTTAGTTAAACATTTGCGGAATTCCAAGGAAGGATTAAAATTAATCATTACGGACAGCCAGGCAATGGATATTGTAGGCAAATGGACGCCTCAGAACATTCCTTTAACTACTTTTTCAGTAATGATGGCAAATTATATGAGCGGCGGCAATTTAAATTTGTTTGTTAAGGGATTAGAAGCGTTTTCATCTTTACAAGACAACGATAAAATACTAATCATGGAAATCTGTAATCATAATAGAAAGTGCGATGATATTGGAACCAAACAAATTCCGCGCTTAATTAAAGAGAAATTAGGATTAAAGCTAAAAATTGATTTTTCTTTTGGGCGGGCATTGCCAGAGAATTTAAGTAAATATAAATTAGCTCTTCATTGCGGAGGTTGCATGGCGGACCGCCAAAAATACGGACGAAGAATTGTTAAATTGAAAGAGGCCGGCGTCCCAGTAACTAATTACGGATTATTTTTATCCTGGATACATAATCCGAAGGCGGTAAAAAGAGTGACGAAGATATTCCAGCGATAAAATGAAAAGGATTGGCCGCCGTCAAATTTTTTCAAGCCCCCTTTACTTGAAAAAAGTTAACCCTCCGCTCGCAAGCGGAGAAGAAAAACTTGAAATCGCCTGAAAGGCGCGCCTGTTTTGAAGAAAGCCCCGCAAGCAGACGGGGTAAAAAGTTTGCGGTCGGGTGGGGGCGACCGCAAACCTTGATCGTATTTCTTTTTAAAATTTGTTCGTATTTCTTTATAAAATCCGAGCAAATAAAATAAAAGCTGGTTTTGGTCCAGTCAATCACCCCGCTCCCCGTTAGAACCGAACAGCGCCGAGGAGCTTCGATTCCCTGCCTCCGAGCATTGAGATTAAGAATATTTTTAAATGGCGCTCTTGTATTGAACTATCTATTTTTTTAAAAGTATTGTATTATGAAATTATTATATATAATACAATTTTCATATGCCTCAAAAAAGACAAAAAAATAAAAAAAGCGTTAACGCTAAAATTGTTTTTGATAAATATATAGCTAAAAAATTAAAAGGACATAATAGTAGTGAAACAATCAATATTTTTTCTAATTTAAGCTATGACAGTTTTTATAGTCTATCAAAAAAGCATAAATTAAAAGAACGACAAATTTCTGCGCTTATTGGATTTAAAGATGAATTTTTTGTTGAGGTTTTAATAACTCAAATAATTGAAGAATTAAAATTAAATAATAAATTTTATTGCAAGAAAGTAACTGCTAACGAAAAAAGCGGTTTATTAGCTAGGACGATTAAATACAACGATGATGATAAAATTTTAATGGTTGGCGGCGATTGCGTTATTTTTAGAAAATCTGATAACAAACCGTTGATGGTTATCGAATGCAAGGAATACATTGATATGATAAGAATGAAAGAATTAATTGGAGAATCAAAAATTATTAAAGATGAAATATTAAACTCTGTTAACCTATTAGAAGATGTAAAATTTTGTGTTTTTTCTGAAGTACTGGAATTAACAGAGGGATGGGCATATCTTTTAAAAAATTCTGATTTAAAACATAAAATAGATCAAATATTTGTGATTAGAGATGGAAAAAGAAAAGACAAAGAAAATAAACCAATTAAAAGTAATCTATTAAATTTTAAAGAATATATTTCCGATTTTTTAAAAAGTTTTAAATAAAATCCTCAGCAATTTCAATTTCTTCTTCGCTTATATTGTAAAGTTGATAAATTTTATCATCTATTGCGCTATCTAACTCAGTAAATTCTTTTTCATTTTTCACTTTTAATACC
>CAYNCE010000095.1:0-2261 GCA_964395855.1 uncultured Gammaproteobacteria bacterium
AATGAATACTAATTATACTAATATTTTTATTCGTATTATTCGCAATTCGTAGCATTCGCATATCATTCGTAGATTAGCATTATGTTTATGGATTTATTTGAATATTTAATTGAACAAGCCAATTGGCAGAATTCTATTATCTTTATTTTATTAAGCGCTGGCCCGACATTGCTTTGGCTTTTTATTTGTCTAAGACTTGATAAGGCCGCTCCAGAACCAGGCTTGCAGATTTTTAAAACTTTTTTTTGGGGATGTTTAATTACTATTCCGATTATTCCTTTAGCTGGTTATTTAACTCGTTTAATTCAAAATACTAACTGGTTTGGTTCAATTTCTTTGATTATAATTTTATCCTTTTTAATTGATGGAGTTATTGAAGAAACAAGCAAATACTTGGTTCTAAGATATAGGACTTATCATTCAATTCATTTTGATGAATTAAGGGACGGATTTGTATATGGAATGGTCCTGGGACTGGGTTTAGCTTTTGTTGAAAATGTACTTTATGGGTTTTTAGTCGGCGATTTAATGACAGGGGCTTCTACTGTTTTATTAAGAGGCTTTACAAGCACATTTATGCATTTTCTTGCTGGTGGTATTATTGGTTATCATTTAGGCTTAGTCAAGTTTAATTCTGCAAAAAAACCAAAGCTAATTATTCTTAGAGGTTTAGTCTTAGCCGTTCTTTTCCATGGCCTTTACAACACTATTGTAAGATTTAATTGGTGGTGGAATTTAATTCCCTTGGCTATTCTTTTAATTGTCGTTTACGTCCTAATATTTAAAAAAATTAAGTTTATTTCTCAACCTGCCCCGTTAAATGTCGCCTGCCCTGTTAAATAATTTGCTTTGCAAAGCAAATTAAAATCAAAGATTTTATTTAACAGGGCGAACGACAATTTCGCTAAAAGCGAAATTATTTAACAGGGTAAACCCTCCAATCCCCAAGGAGTTGCTTTAATAATTTTTGTTTTAATAAACTGACCAATTTTTAAAGATCCTTTCAGGTCTTTTATTTTTACATTTTTAAAAGTTTTGGTTTTACCCAAGCAAAAATCATTTTTTGCCTGCCCCGTACCGAACTTGCTGTGGTGCGGGGTTTGTTCAATTAAAACTTCAATTGTTTTATTAATATATTTTTTATTATTCTTTAAGGCAGTCTTTTTTAAAATTTTAGTTAAAATTTGCTCCCTTTTTCTTTTTTCTTTTTTAATAACATCATCTTTTAATTGACAAGCAGCCGTCATTGGGCGAGGGGAATATTGGGCAATGTATATCATGTCAAATTTAGCCCATTTCATTAATTTAACTGTTTGTTTAAATTCTTTTTTTGTTTCCCCGGGAAAACCAACAATAATATCAGTAGAGATACTAATCATACGAATTTTATCACGAATTTTACCAATAAGTTTTTTATAATCCTTAACAGTATAGCCGCGGTTCATTTTCTGTAAAATTACATCATCCCCAGATTGGACTGGCAAGTGTAAATATTCAGTAATTTTTTCTGACTTAGCCATTATTTCAATTAATTCATCTGATAAATCTTTTGGATGAGAAGTAATAAAACGCAGCCAAAATTTTCCAGGCAAATCATTAATCAATTGCAGCAATTTTGCAAAGTTAATATTCGTAATTCGTATATTCGTATTAAATTCGTAATTCGTAGGAGAGCGATAGCGATTGACATTTTGACCTAAAAGAATTATTTCCTTATATCCTTTTTTAATTAATTTTTTTATTTCTTCGATGATTTCATGGGCTGGTCTGCTAATTTCTTCCCCTCTAACATAGGGAACAACGCAATAGGCGCAAAAATTATTACAGCCAGTCATAATAGGGACATAAGCAGAAACGGGGGAAGTTAGGAGCGGGGGAATAGAGAAATAATTGTTACATTGAGAGGTGGAAAATAATTGCGGTCGCAGTGATATTCCACCTTTTTCTGACAACAGTTTTGGTAATATAGGTAAATCTTTGATATTAAAAATTAAATCAACCTTATTCTCCAAATTTTTTCTATCGGTTGGTAAAATGCATCCAGTTAAAATAATTTTTTTATTTTTAATTTGTATTTTTGATTTTTGATTTTTGATTTTTGATTTTGAAAATAAGCCATAAACCCTATCAACAGCTGATTGGCGCACAGAACACATATTAACAATAATTATATCAGCCTGTTCAGGTTTATTTACAGGTTGATAGCCAATGTTTTCCAAAACAGAGGCAATTCTCTCAGAATCGCTCTTGTTCATTTGACA
>CAYNCE010000096.1:0-2215 GCA_964395855.1 uncultured Gammaproteobacteria bacterium
GCATTTTGAGGTTCTGAAGCATAAAGCAAAAAGCCCCAAGCTTCTGAAGGATATTTTGTTTTTTTAGAAACTGTTTCTAGCCAATACTGGGCGTAATTAACTTCTTTAAATGAACCGCTGATTTGTGGAATTTTAGCAATATCAAAATTCAATTTTGGCGCTTGTGATTTAATAATTGGTAAATAATTTGAATAACCCAAAATAAACCCAACTCTACCCTGAATAAAAGCGTCTAAAGAGTTTATCATTTGTTCATTCCAAGTATAAATTCCTTGATAAGGATCGGCAAATCCAGTATAAAAACGGACTGCTTCTATTCCAGGAAAATAATTTGGATCATCAATTAGCGCTTTATCAAAAATAACCTGATTTTTTTGATTAACCATTGATGTTCCATTTTGCAACATCAATAAGGAAAGTATATCTGTTAAATTAGCTACATTTTCTGCTGTTCCCATAGCTGCTCCCGATTGAATAAAATTTCCATATCGATCTTGCAGGGTTAGAGCGCTAACACTATTAACAAATTCTTGCCAAGTTTGAGGAGGAGTAATAATTCCGGCGTTATTTAAAAGGTCTTTATTATAATAAAGAACTAATAAATCTAACCCTAAGGGCAAACCATAAATTTTATCTTCCAAAACAACTCCATCTGACACTGTCTCAACAAATATTTCTCTTAACTCCCTTAAATTTGGGACTTTTTTTCTTTCTTCAATAACTTTTGGCTCTTTCTTTATTGTCCCTACCATTATTCTCCGCGCTAAAATTATTTCTTGAGATAAACCAACAGGTAAAATTTTTGTTTGATATTTTCCTAACCAAATATTGGGAATAGAAAAAATATCCGGTCCTCTGTCTTCAGCCCAAGCTTCTAAAAGAGTTTGTTCATATTCTTCTTCACGAATTGTTTTATAGGTAATAGAAACATGAGGATATAAAGCTTTCCAACCATTAATAATTGCTGAAAAAGCATCTTGACTGTCTTGGGTTCGCCAATAAACCAAGTTTATTGGCTGAATTCTTTCTGCTATTTTATCACTGGCTGTACACTTACATCCCAGACCAGAAGTAATCAAAAAAACTGTGATTAAAAATATAATTACTAATTTATATTTTGTGGTTTTGATAGACATGGTTGATTAATTAATAGGATATTGGTTAATTGGGTAGCTGGGAAAATTAATTCCCAATTCCTAATCCCCTAAAAAGGCGAGCCTATCGGGCTATAGCCCAAGTGCCCAAATATCTATTTTATGTTTTTTAATGCTTCAACAAACTCAACATTAACCCTGAGTTTTCATCAAATAGGTTAAAAATTTTTTCAAGTCTTTTCTTAATTCCTTATCTTTAAGAGCAAAGGCAATATTTGCTTGTAAAAATCCTTGTTTACTGCCAAAAGTATACCAATCCCCATCAAATTCGCAAGCATAAGCTGGTTTTGTTTTAAGAAAAAGACTAAAAGCATCACTAATTCCCGCTTCCTTTCCCTTTTTATAAGGGATTAATTTCATACATTTAACTAATTCCGGCGTAATAATATATCTACCCACTACTCCTAAATTAGAAGGTGCTTTTTCTGGTTTTGGTTTTTCAATATATTTCTCAACTTGATAAATTTTTTCTTCTAATTTAACCGCCTTAATTGAACCAAAATACCGAATCTCTTTTTTAGGCACTCTTTTTACAGCTAAAACTGGACCACCATATTTTTCAAAAACATTTATTAACTGTTTTAAACATGGTTTTTTACTGTCAATAACATCATCTCCAAAAAGTAATGCGCATGGTTCATTTTTAATAAATTCTTGAGCGCAAAGAATTGCATCAGCACTTCCTTTTGGCTGATGTTGGCGAATAACAATAAACTCTGCCATCTTATGAATATGGCGAACCGTTTCCAACGCCTTTTTATTTCCTGCTTGTTTTAAGCGGGTTTCTAATTCAAAATTAAAATCAAAATGATTTTCAACCGCTCGTTTAGTATGACTAGTAATTAAAAATATCTGTTTAATTCCTGAAGCAACCGCTTCTTCAACAATATTTTGAATAACTGGCTTATCTAATAAGGGTAACATTTCTTTTGGTTGGGCTTTAGTGGCTGGTAAAAATCTTGTTCCCAAACCAGCTACAGGAATAATTGCTTTTGTTATGCGTGGCATAGCGATACGAATTAATGCAAATTAATCATACGAATACTGCTAATAAATTATTT
>CAYNCE010000097.1:0-2143 GCA_964395855.1 uncultured Gammaproteobacteria bacterium
TTTTACATTTTGAACGAAAAACCCTGTCAAGTACTTTTTTTACTTCTATTGAAATATTTTCGCTGAATAGTTACTAATCTTCTTCGATATCATTAAAAGCAGTAAAAGTTTGAAATAACGGAGATTTATTCATTGATGATCTGAATTCAACTGATAAGTTATTAAAAAACAACATATTATTACATTTTAGCGAATTAATAAGTTCATTCTCATAGTTTTCGTCACAGCCAATAAATGAAGGCGCAAAATTTCTATCAAAACATAATGCCGGTATAATTTTTTTAAGGTAGCCCTGCGATTTCATTTTTTTTATGCTCTGGAAAGCAACTTGATTATCGCTTATCCCTTTAACATTTATTAGACAAAAAGGATTATGCTTGTTGGTGAGAGGAAGACATAAAATAGTAGAGTAAAAAAATTGCCACAACCTTTCGTTCATAGAAACATCAGATAAATTCAAATAAATAAAATTTATTGCATCAAGGTCTATATTATTTCTTTGCGATAATTTATGCGTTAAATCCTCTGAAAGCTGCAATATCATCTTAATTGCTGATGGCTCGTCTTCAGGATGGATTGCAGGGGTCACAATGTAATCAGAGAAATTTATTATTTCAGAAATATATTTTAATTTAATTCTGTCAGATCTATTATCAATTTTATAATAATCAAAATATTTCTTTTTTCGCTTGATTATAGGAACAATGATTTTGTATTGAAGTCCCGGAAAGAAACTTTGACCAGTAGTATTTTTACATCTTTTTAAATTGACATTCTGAAAATATGGTTTTTGAGAGTTTAAAAAATTATAATAACAAATGGTTTTGCCTGATCTAATCATTAGAAAAGCGTTCAGCATTGATGAGAGTTCTTTTACATAATATAATCCAGTAGCAATCGTTTGCTCTAAAATATCAATACTTAAATTATCAGTGCTAATTGAATCTAATATTTTGCCAACTCGCTCTTCCTGAGATTTAGTGGTAGTATGGAATAAAAATGCGTAGTTTAAAATATCAACTTCATCAAAAGTAACTTTGTCCAATTCTTTTTTATACAAATTTATAAGATTACTATTTATTAAACCTATCCCATCATCTGCGACTAATAATTCTACGGTCGGATCAGCACCCACTTCTCGATAAAAGTCGACCATCCAGGGAGCTACAACATGTAATTTTCTTATGCTACTCTCAACATTCTTGGGCTTATATAGCATCATACCTACAAATGAATTACTCGCTTTAGAATGTTCCTTAAAATTGAATCCTAATTCCTTAATAAAAATATTTCTTAGGTCACCTTCTTTTACAAAACTTTCGCTGTTTATTTTATTAAATGAATTAAAATAAATATTTGAATCACTTAAGTTGCTGAAGTAGGTCTCGAATGAATTTTGTGAATTAAAAGATATGAAAGGAAGAATTTCATCATCTTCAGATTTGATGTCTTGTAAGCTATAATCACCATATTTAAAATTATGTGATATTATTGACATTTGATTGAGAATTTTTTCAAACCTGCTATTTATCAAGAATCTTCGTATTGATAAATTTAGTGGCGCCTTAAATTCAACCACTTTATTTGATTTCTTAAGGAAGGACATCCAAACAAGCATAAGAATTGCGGACCATGCATTAATAAAAGCTACATTTTCTGTATTGAATACGATTTGACTTGTATTTTTTGCACAACTTTTATTGAAATTCTTTTTAAGGAAATATTCAAAGTTACATTCATCTAAATTTTCAAAGAAATTGATTTCCATTTGATTTAGACCCCGCCATTAAAAAGTATAATCTTTATTTAGGGTTTTTAAAAATTACTTCTATATCAAAATTAAATGTGTGACAATTACTTGATTTATTGGATATGAAATCTCTATTTGGGATGTTTAATATATGTTTTGAACATTTGGGTGTCAAGATATTTGTACCCACAATATCCTGAATATACAAAAAACTGGACACAAAAATGGTTTACATCGGGTAATGTAGACTTGGAATATTTCCTCGGGAGTAAAAAAACCCTGAATATGGTGTTTTTGGGGGCAGGTATATGGTTGGCCTTAATCAGTGTTTATTGCATCTAACCCTACAACGATATATAGTATGTTTTAGCCTTGTAAAACGAAACATAGTCT
>CAYNCE010000098.1:0-2089 GCA_964395855.1 uncultured Gammaproteobacteria bacterium
TCATATCAGCCATTTCCCAAAATTTTCCTTGCTCCCCAGCGCATTCACTAGCTAAAGCTCCATGCATTCCTAATGGATGCGAAGCAATTGGAAATTGTTTAAAAACCCAAGCGATTTTATCTCCATATTCTTCAGCAATTTGATGCAATGTTTCGTGATGTCTTGCGCAATAAGGACATTGAAAATCTGAAAACACAAAAATTTTAACTGACGCGTCTTTGTTTCCTAAAAAATGATCATTCTCATCAATTTTTAAATCAACTACTAGAGCTTCTGGGTTTTGTTCACCAGCGACTTCTTGTTTGTTTGAATTGTCTTGATTTTGTTTATTGTTGCCATCTAATTTCCCAGCAACAACACCAAAACCAATTAATGAAATTACCGCAACACCAATAATTAAACCAAAAAAGAAATTTAATTTAGGTGATTCAGTAATAAATTTTGTTTGTTTTTTTTCAAAAGGCATAAGTTTACAATTAGTTAATATTTAATATTTCACTTAATTTACTTTTTTGAAATCCGACTAAGATTTCTTCTTTGTTATCTTTTTCAATAATTATAACTGGTACGCCTTGCTGACCGGATTTTTCAATCATTTTTTTAGCAGCTTCTTCATTTTCACCAACATTAATATCAGTGTAGGCTATATTATTTTCATCTAAAAAATGTTTTGCTAATTTGCAATATCCACAGAATTGTGTAGAATAAATAGTAATTGTAGGTTGCATAAATTTTTGTTGTTAATTATTTAATAATGTGCTATTGTTAGTTTAACACACTTAAAAAAACAATGCAAATTTGATTTTTTTAAATAGTTTGGTATACTTAAAAAGTAAATTAAATATAAAAATATGAGAAAAATAAGAATGCCAGATTCTACAGAAAGGATACGATTATTAAGACAGGCTGGGAGATATGATACTGAACAAGTTTATTCTACTGATAATCAAAGTTCAAATGCAATAAAAAAGGAACACGATAAAAATGCTGGACATTTATATGAGTTTGATAATGAAAGAAAAAAACAAGATATTTTTTCTGAACACGAAAAAAGACAAGGTGGCAAAATTGCTAAAAAAGAGACTCATTAGAAGTTTAATTTTTAACTAAAACCTAATTAATTTTATTTTTTAGGTTTTGAAAAGGATAAAAAATATGTGGCCATTTAAACCATATGAATCAGCAGCTTCTAAAATGGGAGCTCCAGAAAATGAAACGGGAGAAAATATTAAGGAATTGGAAAATTTTGTTAAGAACACTTTAGAACAACATCCAGAACTAACAGAAAGAATGAACGAAAAATTAAATCAGCAACCAGCAGATAGTAAATTAGGGGATTGGGCAGATAAAAAAGAAATATATTTTCTGAAAACAAAAAAGGAAATTTTAGAAAAATTGTTAGCGGAAAAACAGGTTGAACAAAGAGCTGCTTAAAAATTTAAATTAAAAAAATCTCCAGTTTAATTGTGAGATTTTTTTATTTAATTTACTGAATTTACTTACTTTACTGTGATAATTCTCTCATTCTCTTTCTTGCCTAGTTTAAAATTTATCCAAATTGTGTTTTTAGGCAAAATTGATTTAATTTTTTCAGCCCATTCAATAACTATTATATTTTTTTTGTTTGATATAAACTCATTTAAGCCAATTGCTAGTAATTCTTCAGGAGAATCTAATCGGTAGCAGTCAATGTGGATTAACTGTGTCATTCCGAACGATCCCGCGATAGCGGGAGAGTGATGGGATCTCGTGGTTTTAAAACGGGATCCCATCACTTCGCTCGGGATGACATAAGGCTTCAAAAGCACAAAAGTCGGTGAATTCACCACTTTTTTTACTCCAAAATATTCTACAATGCCTTTTGTAAAATGAGTTTTACCAGCGCCCAAATTTCCTACTAGACCCAATATTTCGCCGCCCTTAAAATCCTTAGCCAATTTTTTTGCTAAGTTTTTTGTTTGCGTAACTGATTTTGAAATATATTTTTTCATAAATTTAAATTTGGATCAGCCTTTAAATCTAATCTGTTTTTGTGTTTTAGTGTTTTAGTGTTTTTTGTGGCTTGAAAATATCCTGCAACCGCAATCAT
>CAYNCE010000099.1:0-2085 GCA_964395855.1 uncultured Gammaproteobacteria bacterium
TTATTAATACAATATACTATTTTTGGTGCGGGGTGAAAGTGCCGCGCTCTAACCATCTGAGCTACGCCGCCTAAATTAAATATATTTTTCAAATTTTATTAATACAATATACTATTTTTGGTGCGGGGTGAAAGTGCCGCGCTCTAACCAGCTGAGCTACCCAGCCATTTCGGATATCAGATGTCGGATTTCGGATATCAGATGTCTGAAATCCGAAATCTGAAATCTGAAATTGTGCCTCCGTCAGGATTTGAACCCGAAATTCTTGGTCCGAAGCCAAGCGTGATATCCATTCCACTACGGAGGCAAAAAAGTGGCGGGGCTATCCAATTGCCTGCCCGCCGAATCCGCCAGCTGGCAGAGCAGGCGGGAGCTACAGGTGCATATTACAAAAACTCCTCTAAAGGAGTTTAAATTAATGCTAACATGAAAGCATAGAAAAATCAATACATTAAGAGCGAACGCTATTCAAAAGTTGGAATTAAAACGAATTCTTGGTATACTAAAGATAGGTTTTAGATTTAGCTGTTCTTTTGTTAAGATTAATTTTTTTAAAAACTATAAACATTCAAGGAGGGAGGGCGATTTATCATGGCTATTATTATTACTGAACAGGCAAGAGAAAAAATAGAAAATTATTTCAAAATCAAAAAAATTGAAAAATCCCCAGTTAGAATTTTTTGGTCTGGCGGCTGAGGAGAAGGATTTGGAATAGCTTTGGATAAGCTAAAAGAAAATGACTTTGTGTTAAAAGAGAATAATTTTGAAGTTATTATTGATCGGGATTTAATGGAAAAGGCTGATAAGATTACTATTGATCACTCTTTGGTAGACGGATTTACTATTTTGTCAGATAGGCCGTTGATAGGCATTTGCTCTTACCCTGGCGGCTAAAAATATTCAAATCATTAACTGTGTTTTGCGAATAATCGCGAAACACAGTTTTTATTTTTTTAAAATAATATAATAATTATATTTATCTTTGTATAGCTTATCAATTTTTAACCCGGCTTTTTTGGCGATTTTTTTTAATTGGTATTTTGTGAAAGCATGATAATATCTTCGGCTTACAATTTCGCCTGCGCTGTTTTTCCAATCAAACAATATATCGCCTATGTCCATTTGATTTTTTTTAATTAATTTCAGCAGAATAAACTTTAAAATTAATTTTCTAAATTTTTTCTGGCTCCACAGATTCCACGCGGTGATTATGATTTTGCCTTCATTGTTTACTTTATTTTTAAGCTGGCGCAAGGCCTTGACTCGCAAATCTTTTCCCGGGATATGGTGCAAAACAGCAACGCAAAAAACATAATCAAAATTAACTTCGGCAATATCGCCTAATTTTAAAATATCGCCTAATTTAAATTTAAAGCCGGGTTTTTGCTTTTTGGCGCTTCCCAAAAGTTCTTGGCTGGCGTCTACTCCAAGATAGTTAATGTCTTTTTCTTTGAAAGCTTCTATTAGTCTTCCGTTGCCGCAGCCGGCATCTAAAATTTTACTGCCATTTTTTACGCTTCCGGTTAGCTTAAGCAACTCCGGCCATAAATGTTTTTTTCTTGTTTCGCTAAAATCTTCCGCAATTTCTTCGTAATTGCGCTTAACGATATTTAATAAATTTTTTTGAGTTTGGTTATCCATATCATTTCCCACAAATCAACAAATCAGCTACAAATTTACAAATATTAATTTAAATATTTTTATTAGAATTTGTAAATTTATTGGGAATAAATTATTTAATCGCTTTTAATTTTGCTAATAGCATTCTTATCTCATCCCAGCTAACATCATCGCCCAGTTCTTCTTTTATCAATGTTAACTTTTCATCGCCGACTTTTTTAATGGCTTCAATAATTTTTTTCTGCTTGGCTTGGCTGACGAATTTATTAATATCTACGGCCAGATCCTTTTCAATTAAATAGCATAAATGCTGGACGATTGTGCCCGGCTTTATATTGCGCGTTTGCGCCATTTCGTCTATTGTCATGCCCTGATTATATAGATCAAAAGTTTCCAGCTGGGTTAATTTAGTGGTAAAATCAATATTTATGTCCGGCGCTTTTACATCCAATTCATGGTCTTTGC
>CAYNCE010000100.1:0-2084 GCA_964395855.1 uncultured Gammaproteobacteria bacterium
ATATTTGATTGCGCGATTATTTCAATGAACCTTTCCGCCAATCCGGCGGTTTTTTTTGTTTTAACTGCAGAAATTTTTTGTTTAAAAAAATAAACATCAACACCGCGCAAAACCCGTATTCTTTTATAAAAATAATTCGTGTAGTTAAAAACAATCCTCACGGTTTCTTAATCACTCATTCCCCCTTCCCGATTTGAAAAATCGAGGAGGGGTTTATCAGTAATCAAGACCGAAAAACTTTAGTTCTGGACGTAATTGATCAAACCAGTTTCAAGCAAGTAATCTGCTTGATGCCAACCAATCATTTGATTTGTGCCCCAATCGCTTGATAACACTAACCATACTTTACCGTTAGTAATATCGCCAGGAGTTGCTGTTCCTGAAAAAACGACATCTCCACCCGTACCCGATGTTACTGTGCCAAGAACCTTACTTCCTGTTTGTGGCCATGGATCAACAGCATACAATAGAGTGTATTGTGTGCTGTTTTGTGTAACTTTTCCAGTAAAGCTGAAATCAAATGTAGGATTTGATGTTTTATAAGTCAATACTCCTTGATATCCATCAGCAATAATTGCATACTCTGGACCAGCTGTTTTATTTTCTAAAGTTACTGTTGCTTGACCTTCCGCTCCTTGTGGCAATTGGTCAGCTTTAATTTCCATATTAAAAGTCAAACCATCACCTTGATATACATTTCCAGCATTAGCACTGAAGTGATAACTCTGAGTTACCAACATATGTCCGCCAACAGGAATCATTCCTAAAGCAACATATTGAGTCCCAGCAGTTCCATAGACATCATATAAACTTTTATCACCAGTTCCGTCAACAGCATAAATTGTCTGCCACCAAGTTGGTTCATTCGCACTATCACTTGCATAAACTTCTACTGACAAATCATAAAGGATTTGAGTTTCAACATTGTTTACAACAGTTCCTGCTTCTGCTACACATTCAGGTTCCGAGGAAGTATCTGCTACACCTGAATAAAGTTGACTACAATCATAACCGGTTGGGTTAGAATCAGTGTAAGTAAAATCATACAATTTCTTAGAAACATTAACTGGATTCTGTCCAACATTCTGAATGTTGAAATTAATATAACCAACTTCACCCGGCTTTAAGTCGCCAATGTCAAAATGATCAATGAAGGGATTCTTTCCATCAATAGCAATATCAATTGTCCCCGCTGTGAAAGTATTTCCTATGCTTGTTTCTGTATCGCTGAAATAAGCGGTTGTGGCGCCTACTACGATCGCGCCGACCGCGGCAATCATAGCCAAGCTAATTAGAATTTTTTTCATAGTTTTTTCTGCCCGCCCAAGTTTTATACCTCTCCCCGCTCGCTTCGTTCGCTTCCCCTCTCCTAATTAGGAGAGGGGTTAGGGGTGAGGTTAATATTAAACGGGTTGCTTAATTAAGCTTGAGGATAAATTGAATTTATTTCGACCTTTTGTCCCTCCCGTTTACCCCGTTAGATAAATTATCTAACCGGGGTTTATCAATCTCCGCAAGCTTAACTTTTGTTAATTAATTTTTTTTATTATATAAACTTGTTAATAGTATGATGCGAACCTGCGAATTTTAATGCAAATTCTACAAACTTGCGAATTAAATTTGTAGCATTCGCGAGTTTGTAGAATTTGCATAATTTGTAGATTCGCATCATGTTCAAACAAAAACCCCGCGTAAAAAACGCGGGAGTTAAAAATCAAAACAATGATAATTTGTCCAATAATTATTTAAAAATATAGGGAATTTTTTTACAAACATAATATTAAAATTCCGTTTAATTGCTTTATAATTACTTTCTAAAAAATTCCCTCCTTGACTACTATTTTACATTAGCAAAAAAATAATTTAATGTCAAGCAATTATTTAACAAAATCTTTGGCTAATATTGAACAAAAAAAATATAAAAATAAAAAAACTTATCAACAGCGCTTTTATCCGCAATTTTTTTCTTTAAACTTTATTTGTTTTGCGCGGATTATCAACAAGATATAAACATTTCAGCAAAATATTGAGCGGCCAGCCGTCCGCCTTATCAATTTTCTTGTCCGATTTCCGCGCGCTTGGCA
>CAYNCE010000101.1:0-2019 GCA_964395855.1 uncultured Gammaproteobacteria bacterium
AAAAAACTTATTAAAAAATATATGAAAAAAAAACAAGAAAAAAATAATCAAATTATTATTTATAACACTGAAGACGGCGATACAAAAATTGAGATCAAGATGGAGAAAGAAACGGTTTGGCTTAGCCAAAAGCAAATGGCCGAGCTTTTGGCTTGCTCAATAGACAATATCGCCGTCTTCAGTGTTATAAATAATAATTTGATTATTTTTTTCTTGATTTTTGTCCATATATTTTTAAATAAGTTCTGTCTATCCATAATAACCGAAGGGCTTTTTGCGATAGTTTTGTTTTTTTTGGTGTGGAGGAAAATTTATTCGTTTAATAATGATAGAATTTTTTCAAACTGCTGATCTGAAAAATTTCGTTTACTTAATATTGGATTTCTTGTGTTTCTTGGTTTAAAATAGTTTTTTTTCAATTTCTCAACAGCATTTAGCCATTTTCTTTCGCCTCTTAACAATACAATCATCGCTTTTCTTTCAATTGCTTGTTCAAGCAAATAAAAACTATACTTTTGCGATTCCAGTATTTTGTTAAATGGACGAAATTTTTTTGAATGATACGGAAAAAATTCAATACAGCAAATATTTTTTGAAATTTTTTTATAATCATCTTCTCTGTTTATTAATGGACTAAAGAGCTTTGACCAATATCTGAATCCGCCTGTTAGTTTATATTCAGGGTTTAAGTGATAAAAAGGAAATTTTCCGTATTCGTGCAATAAATTTTTTATATTATCCTTGTTCAATTTTGGAAATACTTTGCGTTCTAAAATTTCATTTGGTTTTAAAAATCCAGGCGGAAAATCAGAGCCGGGATTTAATTGCAATAAAACTATTTTTGCGTTAAACACATCACCGATATAAGGATCGGGTGGAGTTTCAAGATTGATTCTATAATCAGAAAAAGCATTGATATTATATTGGAAAATTTCCTTTTTGTCATTTTCAAGGACAAATGGTGAATTATTCGGTAGATTTTTCCAGGGATTTTTCATATTTCAAAAATTATTTGATTTCAAAAATAAAATTTTAGATTTGAATTATGATTAATTATTTTTTTTGCTATTTTCTCCAGTAGATTTTGGTTTGTTATCTTTACCCATCATAGCTCTGTAGACTTTTATTAAAACAAGAAAAAATACTACAAATCCTAATATCTCGGCAAGAGCCTCTAAATTTCTAGTAGCTCTTGGGCCTGATATTCCCATAGACCCTAGCACAAATGATCCCGATAATAAAATTGTATATTTAACTACTGCCAAAGCGCCATACCCTGCTATAACTCCTAAAAAACCTCCAAATATTTTTTTCATAATTTTATGGGTTAATAATAATTACGGTTCTATCAAGTTATGCCGACCCATAAAATAAATTGCCAAAAAAATCTAAAAATAAAAAAGAAATTTCTAGTCATTTCACATAACAGGATATATCTAAATTTATTGTTAAACAAGCAATTAAATCGCAACCAGCGTTCCCTACACCAATCATACCACAAATTTAAAAAATTTTACAAGGTAAAATAAGCTGAAGTTAATCGTGTCCGTTGTGTTTAAAACAGCTAATATGCTATAATATTAATAATTAAACGAAATATTATGCTATCAAATAATTTTGTTTTTTACGGCACAAAAATTTTAGCCGAGTTAGCCAGAGATATTGTTTTTTTTCCATTGTGGTGGTATACGACAGGACTGGTTAAAATGATTGGCTGGGCACAAAGATTTCTTTCGGACCGGCTGAAAAGCTTGGCTCTTTTGGTTTGGATAAAAAATATCCATAGGCCGATGTACGGCCAATATGACTGGCAGGGGATTATGATCAGTTTTTTTATGCGGCTGATTCAGATTATAGCCAGGAGCATTGTTATGCTGTTTTGGCTGATTTTTGCCACGATTGTCTTATTGTTTTGGGTAGCTCTGCCGCTGGCTGTTGTTTATGAGATTGTTTTTCAGATAGTGTAGTTATTGCAAAAAGTAATCTTTTGCCGAGCTTCTACCGAGTTTTAACTCGGGT
>CAYNCE010000102.1:0-1960 GCA_964395855.1 uncultured Gammaproteobacteria bacterium
CCGCGGATTTTATAATTCCGTCCGCGTTAGGGCAGGAATAATTCGCCAAGTAGCCCCCCTTGTTTTTTAAAAATTCTTTAATGGATTCCAAGCTCATTGAGCCGGAATTTAAAATTTCCGCGTCGCTTATAATATAATTAGGGTCAAAAACGCTTGCTGAAGCGCTTTGCGCCGCGAAACACAAAACACAAAATACAAAACAGAAAGATAATATTATTTTAAATTTAGGCATTTGTTTATTTTTTGTTAAGAATAAAAAGTTTCACATTAATATTATATCATAAAATATAGATTTTGATAAAACTATGAAGCTAAATTTCTAAATTATAAATTATAATGTCTAATAAATTTTTAATGTCTAATTCAAAAATGACTAAAAATAATTAGGCATTAGATATTTTTGTATTAGACATTTATTAGAAATTATAATTTATAATTTAGAAATTTTACAGAACTATACCAAGATCCTTATCGCAAGCAGCGCATCTGCCTTTGCTGTCCAGCCGCTCAATGTGGTAGCCCAAGCGGCGGACTGCCAGCTCCCCGCAGGCCGGGCAATAAGTATTTTCTTTCTGGTCTCCGGGAATATTGCCTACATAAACATATTTCAGCCCGGCTTCTTTGCCTATCTCGTACGCTTGATAAATCAAGCCGTCGCTAGTGTCAGGCAAATGTTTTAATTTCCAAGAAATATTAGCTGAAAATTTGGACAAATGCCACGGAATATCAAAATCCAGCTCAAGCGCGATAAATTCAGCGGCTCGCTTCAGCATTTCAAGCTTGTCGGAAAGAGTTGGAATGATTAATGTCGTAATTTCCAGATGTATGTCGGCTTTTTTTATTTGCTTGATGTTATTCAAAACCGGCTGAATTCTGGCGCCGCAATTATCTCTGTAAAAATCATCATCCATTGATTTTAGATCAATATTAATAGCGTCAAGGTAGGGGATTATGGCATCCAAGCATTCATTGGACATAAAGCCGTTTGAAACCCAGATATTTTTCAGCCCTTTTTGTTTTGCCAATTTCATGATATCCAGCGCGTATTCAGTAAAAATTGTCGGCTCAATATAAGTATAAGAAATGGATTCGCATTCATTTTCAATCGCTTCTTTAACGATTCTTTCCGGATCAAAAAATTCCATGCTTTTAACTTTATTTTCTATATCCCGAGCTTGGCTGATGTCCCAATTCTGGCAATTGGCGCAGAAAAAATTGCAGCCCAGCGCGCCCAAGGAATAAGTGGAGCTGCCGGGCATAAAGTGAAACAGCGGCTTTTTTTCAACAGGATCAACATTTAAAGCAACCGGATAGCCGTAAACCAATGAATACAGCTTGCCGTTAACATTTTTCCTGGTTCTGCATTTCCCGACTTGCCCGTTTGAAATAGCGCAAAAACGATTGCACAATCGACACTGGACAGTATTTTGATTTAATTGTTTGTAGAATCTTGCTGGATGCATAAAAGTAATTTGAAATTCGTAATTTGAAATTTGGAAACTATTTTTGTGCTTGCCTATGTCTAAATTACTATTTGTATATTATTATTTTAGCAAAAATTCAACAAAAAGAAAAGGGCGCCTGATAGCTTAAAACTACAAGGCGCCTAAGGCAAAAATTAATTTGTTTTTTTAGCCCAGCCACTGTTCTTTTAATGTTTTACACCCGCATAATGGTGCTGTATTGGCAGTGCAGGCTGTTTTTTTTGCTGAATGCGCAGGTCTAAAGTTAAAAAAATTAAAACCAATGGGAAGATGATTTTTTCTCAATTCTGCATTCAACTTTCTGTCAACCCGTTTTTTCCCGTTAAGGTCTCCACTTTTGCAAAAAGAGCAATTTGGCAAACACATTTTTAAATCCCTCCTTTCATGTTTTAGGTTAAGATTTTATTGAAATATAACACAGATCATTGAAAAAAACAAGCTTATGGAGTATAATTTAGTTATGAATTATAATAAAA
>CAYNCE010000103.1:0-1927 GCA_964395855.1 uncultured Gammaproteobacteria bacterium
GAACAGTATAATAATTTTATTTCTTCATCAGTATTTCAGAATGTTTTGGCTGCACAACCCTCCTTCGCTAAAGCTACGGAGGGCAAGGACAATTTTTATTCTGCTGTAAATGCTGGAGACAAAATTAAAGTTGTTGCAATTTTACGCGCGATTTGCGAGCAAGGTAAATTAGCAGAAAACTTTAAAAATGATGAAAGATTTGTAGAATTTTTTAGCGCGTATTTAGAACGACATAAAGATGAAAAAACTAAACAAGAGTTTTTACAAAATCCAAGCAAGCCAGAATATATTATAGATTTTTTACAATTTATTTTGCAAAAAAGATTAAATTTTTCAGAACAAGAATCAGCAATGATTGGGGTTGGTTTAGCAATGTTGTGCGGAAAAGCAGGAGAAAAAGAATTTGCTAGTATGGCGTATGGAAGTGAAGAAAAAAACGTTTTTGTTTGGGATTAAGCGTATTTTTTACTCTCTCCCCCTTTTCAAGGGGGAGACTAAGAGGGGGTTAATAATACCAGGAATTATCAATTAAAGATAATATTTAGTAATCTGAATTAAATCTTTTATTAACCCCTCCCGAGACCTCCCCTTGAAAAGGGGAGGATGTCCTAAAGTCCTATCTTTGAAAAAAAGGAGGGGAGGCAAAGAAGCCAATGATATGGTATAATTAAATCAATGAATAATAATAATCAAATTTTAATTAAAAGCAAGAGTGGGCAGTTAAAGACTGTTGGGTTAGGTGTGCAGGAGAAAGATAAAGTTGTTAACAAGATGGCTCCACGCAGGAGCATGGAGCCAACGAAGAGACTGGAGCCAACAGAATCTATAATAAAAAGCACTGGAATGCCGGCATTTTATTTTCATCGCGAAGATGAAGAAGAAGCAATGCAGTATAAAAACGGACAGCAGGCTCAACATTATAAAAAAGAACAAACTATTTTAGAATATGTAATTGATGCTATTATTAAACAGAGCAACTTAGATATTAGTGACAGCGCAACAGTGCGTTTAAAAAGAGTGGCTGATTCGCGTTTGCGCGATGTGCGGGATTTGTTAGAGACTAAAGAGGTTTTAGTGCGGCCAGTTGAATTGGGCGGAGTTGGTTTAAGCGATGAACAAGCGCATAAAGTTTTAAAATTAATTGAAGCTAAAAGAATAAAAATGCAAGAGGGGCTTGAAAAAGCTGAAAGAGAATTATTAGCTGACGAAACAATAGTTGAAAAAAGTATTTTAGAACAAGTTAAACCAATTTCAACTTATATCCATCCGTCGTATGGGGAAAAGAGTAATCAAGTACCAGGTATCAAGTATCAGGAAAAAAAGAAAGAAATTTCTGGACGAGTGATACCGACTAGCCAAGACGTTATTAACAAAATGGCTCCACGTCCCGAGTTCTCGGGAGAGCCAACAAGACTGGAGCCAACAACAAAAATAAAAGATTATAAATTAACGCGTGATGTTTATCAAAAAACACAAGAAAATAAAAGATTAATGGGTCCGATTGAGGAGCTTGCTAATATTAGTTTGAATGATTTTAGAAAATTAGGCGCAAGTCCAACAGAAGCATTAAGTAAAATTAAAAATAAAATTGGGTTATTGGCTGACGAATCATATGAAAAAAAAGCTAAAGGTATTCAGGCTTGGCGTTTGTCCCCTGTTTATCAGAGTTATTTAAATTTAGGCAATGCTAGTATTGAACAGAGCAAGTCTATTGAGGAAATTATAAAAAGTTCAAATATTTTAACTCAAGAAGAGTTTAATGCGATTTCAGATTTAAGTCAGGAATTAAATTATTGATTTTTTATTAACCACCCCCAACCCCTCCTTGAAAAGGAGGGGAGGGAAATCCATATGCAACGATTTATAGTTCCACAATTTATTGATGTTAAGGAAAAAATTTTAGGCCCGGTTACCGCGCATCAGTTTA
>CAYNCE010000104.1:0-1908 GCA_964395855.1 uncultured Gammaproteobacteria bacterium
CTTCTTTTTTCGCCGCCGCAATTTTTCATATTTCGCCTTGCGAAATGCGCCGCCAGAAGATCTGTTTGATTGTTCTAATAAAATCTGGTATCATTATATTGAAAGTATATCACATCATTATCATACTATCAAATAATTGAAAATATGGCAACAGAAATCAACATAGGTGAAAATATAAAAAAACAACGGGCAAAAACAGGTTTGTCGCAAGAGGATTTTGCCAAAAAATCCGGCGTTAAATACACTACCCTAACAAAAATTGAAAGTAATGTAATTAAAAAACCGTCCGTTATGATTATGTCTAAAATAGCCAAGGCATTTGGTGTTTCAATTGAGGATTTAATAAAATAGATAATATGAAAACCAATCATAAAATTATAATTGGGGATTCCCGTAATATGACGAAGTTGCGAGATAAATCTGTTCATCTTGTGATTACTTCACCGCCCTATTGGCAATTAAAAGATTATGGCTCGATAGATCAGATCGGATTTGATGATAGCTATGAAGATTATATCAATAACCTGAATTTAGTTTGGAAAGAATGTTTTAGGACATTAAATGACGGTTGTCGTCTTTGTATAAACATAGGTGATCAATTTGCGAGATCGGTTTATTATGGCAGATATAAAATTATTCCGATTAGAACAGAAATAATAAAATTTTGCGAGACGATTGGCTTTGATTATATGGGGGCTATTATTTGGCAGAAAGCAACGACAATGAATACTACTGGCGGTGCTACCATAATGGGAAGTTTTCCTTATCCTAGAAATGGAATTATTAAGTTGGATTATGAATTTATATTGATTTTTAAGAAATTGGGCGTTTCTCCTTTTGTACCGAAAGAAATAAAAGAAGCGTCAAAAATGTCAAAAGACGAATGGAACCAATATTTTAATGGTCATTGGAATTTTAATGGTGCGAAGCAAGATAAACATTTAGCAATGTTTCCCGAAGAATTACCTAAACGGCTTATTAAAATGTTTAGCTTTGTTGGCGATAATGTATTGGACCCATTTTTAGGAAGCGGCACCACAACGCTTGCGGCGAAAAATTTAAATCGCAATTCAATCGGATATGAAATCAATAATAATTATTTACCTACAATAAAAGAAAAAATCGGGGCAACCAAAGATGATTTGTTTAAAAATGTCGCATTTGAATTTATTGATCAAAAGCAACATAATATCAATTACGCAAAAGATATATCTGAATTACCGTATATTTTTAAAGATACAATAAAGTTTGACCGAAAAATTGATCCGAAAAAATTACAATTTGGATCAAAAATTGATTCAACAGAAAACGAGGCAATAGATACATATTCTGTCAAAGAAATCATAAGCCCAGAGAAGTTGTTATTAAATAACGATCTGTTGGTAAAGTTGATTGGGGTAAAAGTTAATAAAGATAAAATTGATGACGCCATTAAATTTTTACAAGCAAAATTAAAAAACCAGAGAGTTTTTATGAGATTTGATTCACTAAAATACGATCAAGAAAACAATCTGCTTTGCTACTTATACTTAAAAAATAAGACATTTATAAATGCTCACTTGATAAAAAATCAGCTTGTCGATGTTGATAATGGCTCTGATTATAAATACAAAATAAAATTTTTAAATCTAACCCCGAAGGAGAATAAATTCCCTACGGGGCAGGCAAAATAATATGGCAAAAGAATGGATATTAAATCAAGCGAATATGCGGTGGGGACTAACCCGAAAGAGTAAAGTTGGGCCCGTTGCAGAGTTAATTAGAAAATGCGCCCCAAAGACACTAAACGAGTGGGAAAAATTTTATTTAGACAAAGCCTATTCGAAACAGCATCTCGAACAACTCGGGAAAACTTTATTTATTAAGGTTACTGATGTTTGCAAAGCTGAAAGAGAAGATGTTACCGAA
>CAYNCE010000105.1:0-1908 GCA_964395855.1 uncultured Gammaproteobacteria bacterium
TCCGCGGTGAAGAAGAAATAAATTCGGGGACATCGGATGTCGCTATAACAATTTTGTTTTTCCTTATTTTTTCAATCTTTTTATTTCTATTTCAATTTCTTTAATTACTTCTTTATTCCCAATTTCTCCATCTAAACTAAAAACAATAAATACCTTACCTTGATATTTTTTCTCAAAATCAAGAAAGTTCGCTTTCATTCTTTCGGTTGCGGAATAATTACCAAAATTTGCTTTTGCAGTTATTGGTTTGATTTGTATGCCGAAAGCTTTTTTGTCCACAAATCCTAAATAATCAATATCGCCAGCATGATCAAGATCGTTGTCGCTCTCAATAAATTTTACTTCCGGAAAATGTTTTGCCAATCCGTCATTTACTACAGATTTTTCACGAATAAAACCATCAAAAGTGCGATTTATTGTTAAGTTGTAAATATAATCCTTACAATCTTGTAGTGATAATTCGCTAAAAGCGGCTTGCCATTCTGGTATGACGACCTCAGTAATTTTATCATGTAAACGTTCGCCCAACTCTTCCAAAATTTCTGGTGTTATCTTTATGGGTTCTTTACTTTCCGTGAATGCTTTTTTAAAATACCATTTTTCCCACTCGTCTATTGTTTTGGGTTGGCATTCTCTTATTAATGCCATTACCGCGCCGACTTTATTTGGTCGAGACAATTGATAAGTTTGGCAAGCATAATTTAATACCTTCTCTTTTTTGCCAAAATCAGTTGAAAATTTCTTTGATGTTTTATTTTTCATAATTATTTTGAGATAAATTAATAAATTTTTCTTTATATTTGTAATCCATTTCATCATTAACAAAAACATAACCCCCTTTAATTAAATGGGCATTAATAAAAGTTTTATTTTGGAGATACAAATAACATAATAAATTATTGTTTTCATCGTATTTTAAATTATCAAATCTTAAAAAAACTCTTTGTTTGTTGGTTTTGTTTGATAAATATTTTTTAGCATCTTCGATTTTTTCAGGATTAATTTTTATACCTAATAATTTAATAACCAAATCGTTGCTCAATTTAATGGTCTTTGGGTCTATTATTTCCCTTACGGTAAAAAATTCATTTCTTTGTGGCTTACTATCATCTATTCTTGATCCAAATTGCAATTTTTTTGGGTCTATTTTTTTATCAAGCTTAATGGGGTCTTTAAAAATATAAGGTAATTTGGAAATTTCTTTGCTATAATCACTTTTTGTATTTCCTTGGTCTATAAAGTTTACCGTTGAATTATCAAACATTTTATTAGCGTCAACTTCTAATTTTTGTTTGATTGTATTTATAAATTTCGGATTTATTTCATAACCAACTGAATTACGACTTAAATTTTTTGCTGCTAATGATGTTGTGCCACTACCCATAAATGGATCAACTATTGTATCACCAACAAAAGAAAACATTTTTATCAATCTTTTTGGTAATTCTTCCGGAAACATTGCAATATGGTCGTTTTGCCTTACGCCATTAAAATTCCAATGCCCTTGAAAATATAAGTTCCATTCTTCTTTGGTGAGTTTTGATAATTCTTTTAATTCTTTATTTAATTTTTGCGGCTCCCCTCTTTTTTTAAATATCAGAATAAATTCATAGTCAAGTTTAAGTATTCCATTTCGAGGATATGGGAATGATCCCATTATTGTTGCTCCTCCAGTTGTGTTCATAGTAGTGGATTTTTGCCAGATAATAGATCCCATGTAATCAAACCCAATGGTTTCGCAGAATTTAATTATTTCTGTTCTGATTGGAATAATTTTATATCGGCCATAATAAACAGAGCGGGCGAATTGATCGCCGATATTAACACACAAACGACAGCCATTTTGCAAAACCCTATAACATTCTTGCCAAACTAAATTTAGATTGTTTATGTAATTCTCATAACTAT
>CAYNCE010000106.1:0-1895 GCA_964395855.1 uncultured Gammaproteobacteria bacterium
GGAAAAGATTTAATTGGTTTAGAGTATGAGCCATTATTCCCGGGCATTATTACTGAAAAAGATAATAATTATAAAAACGCTTTTAAACTTTATCCAGCAAATTTTGTTTCAACAGAAGAAGGGACTGGTGTTGTGCATACAGCAGTAATGTATGGCCAAGAAGATTATGAGCTTGGTGAAAAAATTGGCTTGCCTAAAGTCCACACTGTTAATCTTGATGGAACATTTAATGAATTAGTTCCGCAATGGCAAGGCAAGTTTGTTAAAAATGTTGAAGAAGAAATAGTAGCAGATTTAAAAAATAGAGGATTGCTATTTAAAACAGAGATGTATAAACATGATTACCCATTTTGTTGGCGTTGTGATTCTCCTTTAATATATTATGCGCGAGATTCTTGGTATTTTAAAATGAGTAGTTTGCGAGAAAAATTAATTGAAAATAATAAAACAATTAACTGGGAACCAGAGCATATTAAACAGGGCAGGTTTGGTGAATGGCTTAATGAAGTAAAAGATTGGGCAATTTCAAGAGAGAGATATTGGGGAACACCAATACCCATCTGGTTTTGTGAAAAGTGTGAAAATATAAAAGTAATTGGAAGTATTGAAGAGTTAGAAAAATTAAGTGGTAAAAAAATTGATGATATGCATCGGCCGTTTATTGATGAAATTACTTTTCAATGCGAAAAATGCGGCAGTGAAATGAAAAGAATTCTTGAAGTTATGGATTGCTGGTTTGATTCTGGAGCAATGCCTTTTGCCCAGTTGCATTATCCTTTTGAAAATAAAGAAGCAATTGATTCTAATAAAAAATATCCCGCTGATTTTATTTCAGAAGCTGTGGACCAAACTCGTGGCTGGTTTTATACTTTATTAGCTGTGGCTACGATTTTAGATAAAGAAGCGCCATATAAAAATGTAATCTGCCTTGGTCATTTGCTTGATAAAAAAGGACAAAAGATGTCTAAACATATTGGCAATGTTATTGACCCTTGGGAAATGATGGATAAATATGGGGCTGATTCTGTGCGTTGGTATTTATATACAATTAATCATCCGGGTGATCCGAAAAAATTTGATGAACAGGCTCTTAAAGAAACAGGCAGAGTTTTTATGACTTTATTAAATGTAGTTAAATTTTATAAAATGTTTGTTGAAAATCGCGAGTTTACGCAAATTGATACGCGAGTTTACGCAAATAATATTAATAATATTTTAGATAAATGGATTTTGGCTAAATTAAATTTATTAATAAATGATGTGACTAAGAGTTTAGATGTTTATGATATATTTTCTAGCGCTAGGAAAATTGAAGATTTTATTACAGAATTATCTGTGTGGTATATTCGTCGTTCGCGCGGTAGATTCAAAGGGGAAGATGAACAAGATAAAAATCAAGCTATTTTTACTTTAGGAAAAGTTTTATTTGAATTAACAAAATTACTTGCGCCATTCACGCCATTTATTGCAGAGCATATTTATCAAGAATTGGGCAAAGAATGTAAAAGTTTAAAAGAATCAGTTCATTTAGAAGATTGGCCAAAAGTTAAGCCAGAATTTTTAGATCAGAAAGTTATAGATTATATGGAAGTAACTAGAAAAGTTGTTGAGTTAGCTTTAGCTAAACGCGCAGAAGCTGGGATTAAAGTTAGACAGCCGTTATTAGAATTACGAATTATGAATTATGAATTAAGCCAAGAATATCTAGATTTGATTAAAGATGAAGTTAATGTAAAAAACATTATTTGTGAAAAAGGCACAGGAGATTTAAGTGTTGAATTAAATACTGAATTAAATACTGAATTAAAACAGGAAGGGTTATTGCGTGAACTTACTCGCGCGATTAATAACTTGCGTAAAAAAGCTGGCTTAACTATTCAAGATAGAATTGAAAT
>CAYNCE010000107.1:0-1853 GCA_964395855.1 uncultured Gammaproteobacteria bacterium
TGATTATTGTATTTAATCTTGGTTTTATTATATCAAGTTTAAAATAAATTGCAAGAGAAAAATCAATGGGCGTTCAACAAATTTGTTTGAAAAATTTGTGCAATGTTGAACGCCCGGTGTTTTAGCTTGTGATGTGATGAGAAATTTATTCTATCTCATCCCATGTCTTTATAAAAACTTTTTCAATCTCCTGAATAGGAATTCCACTTCTGATTTTTTGTTTAATTTTTAATTTGAATTCCTTTAAGGATCTTTCGGGATTTACCATTTCAGTTGCCAATTCTGAAATTTGAATAATGGCTCGTTGAAAGGCTTTTACATCCTCGGATTCCGGCACATTTAAAAATCTGGTGCCGAGATTCAAAAATTTTATCAGCTCCAGAGCTACGTCGCTGTTGATCCAGTTAGTTGTTTCCAGCAACGACACTGCATTCTTGGCAATCGGTTTATCCTCGACTAGTGACCCAACTTCGCCATCATTGGTCACTTCAGATAAATAACATTCGTCTATCAATTTAACCTGCTGTGGTGTACTCACTGTCTCAATATATGGTTTCCATGTTTTGATGTCTTGTAAAAATCGATCCAAAAAAATTGGAGCAATGAGTCCATTTTGCACTAAAGAAAAAAGTGCATCTAGCTCCACATTGCTTTTTACAAAATAAATAGATCCAATAATTTTTTTTGTATTATCTTCACCAGACCATGAACGCCTCGAAGATTTTGCAACTCTTCTTGCGTAGTTGATCAAGGAGATAAAATTAATTTTGGACAGACATTCTAAATTTTGTTGACTTTCACTTGGATATAAAGCCTGCAAAATTTTTATCCGAATATCCTTTCCACCACCGAACGCGGTTACCAACTCGTACTGATTCTGCAGCTCAGATTTTTTTTCGTTTTTCTGCTCTCTAATTTTTTGTTGATCATAGACTGTTCGGCCATCAGTAATTTTTGGCAAGCTGGTGTATTCCCTTGCCAATTTTTTTGTCGTTGCAATCTCCTTAGTGAGATCAGCGGAATATTGCTTAGAACAACCAAAAGAGATAATGGCTAGAAGGAAAAAACAGAAAGTTGTTTTAGTTCCCGTCATAATCCACCAATCCCATTTTTTTTGATTGTTGCTCAATTTTTGGCAACGAGTAATCACATTCCGAAATAGATAAAATGTCTTTCTTGCTTTTTCCGTGTTTCCATGAGTAGTCAATAACTCACGAACTTTATCCTGTATAATCATCAGGATTGTTCGTTCATTGCATTTTTCCGGTTCAATCCTAAGGGTCGTCTCAAATTTTTCTCGGTTGCGATCACGCCACCAAGAAATAACACCGTCAACCCCAATAATAAGAATTGACGCTATGCCATTTCCGCCAACAATTAAAACCAGAACATTATTATTGGTAAACGCACCAATAATAACGGTTGCGGCGAAGAAAAGTAGAGCCACAAAAAATAAAACGAAATGTTTGTTGCTTGGAAATTTTTGGGTTCTCATAATGAGTCCCTCCTATATTTTATCTCCAGCAATGGAGATATATAGGTGTCCAGGAACTGCGGTAATGCGGTTCCTTTGGGCTTAACTGCTATATCCCAAGGACAGATTAGACCAATCCGTGATTTGTTTGTTATAGATTAGCCAGTAGCAAGGTAGTTATAAAAATTTATAACCATTTTGCTGCTGACTAGATTGAATTTTTAAAGAGCTATATTTTAAGCTAATTTTGGCTATATTTAGACTATTAATCACATATTTGTGATTTATATATCATAGCATAGTTGCAAATATTTGTCAAATATGTGTACTAGAAGACCACATAGGTAACACTTTTGAATATTTTTGAACAAACTCAGCA
>CAYNCE010000108.1:0-1843 GCA_964395855.1 uncultured Gammaproteobacteria bacterium
ACCCATATTTGCCTTCGCTTTGCTTCGGCAAACATCAGATATGCCGAAACGTTATATGAAATAAAAAATCAACTATTATGAAAAAAATACTAATTACATTGCTTTTTATTGTGATTTTTCTGCTTGTTGGTAGTATGATGCTGTGCGGACAAGCCCTTACTCCGGCTGAAAATATATTTACTGGGAATTGCAAAGTTTTTAAAACCACCTGCACGACTCCAATAATTTACAAGGAAAGTAAAAAGTGTCGGACTTTTTGGGCAATTAAACAACGTATTGAATTTGCAAAATATCATAACGAGACTGAATCAGAATATTGGGATAAAATTAACCAAGACAAAAAAGCGATTGAAAAATTGTGTTCAAGTTTAGAGCAGAAACACCAGGTAGAATTATTTAAACAATATAAAGTCGAATCTTGCATGGAAATAGTCAACATTTTAGATAAAATTTAAGTTGATTTTTTACATCATATAACACCGAATATCGGGAAAATTGCTCGGCTCGCAATTTTTCGCAAATTGCTTTCGCTATGCTTCGGTAACTTCCAATATTCGCATACGTTAGGCGAAATAATGCTTGAGGCTCGGATAAATTTATAAAGAATTAATCATTAATTAAAAATATGGATGCATCTACAATAACAATAATAGGATTAGTTGCAGCAGCATGCACAACTATTTCCTTTGCGCCTCAAGCAATTAAAATCATAAAAACCAGACAAACAAAAGATTTGTCCTTAGCGATGTATTTAATACTTACAATGGGAATATTTTTATGGTTAGTTTATGGAATTCTGATTAAAAACTTACCCATAATAATTGCAAACACAATAACCTTATTATTTAGTTCCACAATTCTAATTTTAAAAATTAAATATAAGTAATCGTCTCAAGTATTTCGGATGTCGCATGTCCAACTGCATTTCCAAAAATTCAACAATAGAAAAAGCAGGCAATTGCCTGCTTTTTCTGGGACAAGGACAAAATAATTTATTCCACCATTTCCAAAAATTCCTTTGGGGTTAAAATAGAAATTTTTTTATCCCTGGCAAATTCTAAAACTTTTTGGTTTAAAAAATGTTTTTTATCCAAAGTGATTAGATAATCTGTTTTGTATTTTATTGCGGCTGCTAAAATTGGCGCATCTTTGAAATCAATGATATCAATAAATTTTTCTATCTCCTTTTCTGGGGGGTCTTTAGTCGTTTTAAATCCGAAATTCTCTAACATTATTGGTAAAATATAAGTCTTTTCTGGAAATTTAGTTTTGAGAATTCTAATACACTCCTCTAAAACATAATCTGAAATCAAAAGAATATAGTTTTTGAATAAAGATTCCCTTATTAAACGAAAAGAGCCGCCTGAAGGAGATAAAGTGGCAGCAATGATGACGCTTGAATCAATAAATACTTTTTCCACTCTTTTGTCTTTCTTTTCTAATTCTGGCATATAACCGAGGGTATCTTTCTTTAAAAATATCTTCACGAATCTTTTCAGAAATTCCTTTTATTTTCTGCCAATTTTCCATATCAGTATCTTTTTTAAGAATATTAAAACCAAGATATTTTTTAATTTCTGAAATATCTCTTTCTAAGTATTTAACTTTTTGCTCAAGATTAGTTTGGCTCATACTTCAAAAACATAACAAAATTTAACAGACCTGTCAAACGATTTTTTATAGAGAAGCCAAAAGGAAGCTTTTTTAGAATTGTAATTAAGAAAATTTGTTTGATTAAAAACCATATTTGAATTATAATCTAAAAACGGCCAAAATCAACAAGTTCGTATAAAATACAACAAAAGGTCAATATTATGCATTCAATTCGCATAAAAACGAGTTA
>CAYNCE010000109.1:0-1812 GCA_964395855.1 uncultured Gammaproteobacteria bacterium
TTTATAAAGGTGTTGATTCATTTCTTCTAGGGGCTCCAGATTTATTTCGTATAACGTCGCGATTAAGGGAAGTTAATTTCTCCCGCGAGTTTACGAGCTGGCTGAGAAATTAATTTGGGAAAATCCTGCAAGGATTTTCTCTTTAATCGCTGTTATGTCTGGGTGAGCGTAGCGAAAGTCTGCAAGACGTCCCCGAGGATTTTTCCGTAGGAAAAACCGCAGAGTTGAGTTTGAGTTTTATTATATTAATTTCTGCGAAGCAGACTATCTTTTAGGGCACGCGCGCTTTTTTGTTTCTTTTTTTCTAAAAAAGAAAATGGGGGAAAGCGAGTTTTTCTATTTTCTTAACAATCCTACTAATCCGCCAAGAGATAAACCAATTAATGTCGATATTAATGAAACTATAACAATAGTTGGGGTAACTTCTTTAATTGTCATAATTAAAAATATCACAAACCCCATTATACCAAAAACAAATCCGAATATAAGAGTTCTTTGTTTTATATCTTTCTTAATCCATGTTGCTATCACAGGTACAGCTAAAATAACAAGACTTGCCACAAATATGTACGAGCCAAGTATTAAACTTTGTAATGAAATTGCAATTAATGTTCCAAAAATAGATAATAAAAATATAACTTTTCTTATGTTTTTTACAGTTTTTCTTTTATCCCAATCAAAAAAATCTTGAACAATAGCTGACGCTCCCGTATAAATATAAGTATCAAGCGAACTCATTACAGCGGCAAATAACAATACAACAGAAAGACCTAACAATCCCTGAGGAAGTAAATTGGCAAATCCATGAATTAAAGCTAAATCAGGATCTATGCCTGGAAAATTGGCTTTAATTGTTAATGCAATTAAGCCTAATAAGAAAGCAAATATTGTATAGACAAATACTGACATCAATAAACCTCTTTTTAGAGTTAATTTATTCTTAGACGAATATACTCTTTGCCACAATTCAGGCATAGCAAATGGAAATAAAATTCCCGCCAAAAAGAATCCAACTATTGTTCCAATATCTGCATTGAAAAAATTCCATTCAGATGCAGGGATAAGTGAACCATTAAACAAAAGCAAAGCCAGCATACCAAGAATAAAAATCATGGCAGCATATTGGATTATGTCGGTTTTAACAACTGCCTTGAATCCTCCCATAAGGAGGTATAATAAAACAATAAAAACCATAATTATTGAACACAGCCAAAATGACCAACCAGTAAAAAATACGAATATTTTTGTTCCCGCAATTAAATTAATAACTAAAAATCCAAACATCAGAAATATTGAAAGTAATGATGCAAAAACAGCTGACTTTTTCCCATAATTATATTTAAAATAATCAGCCAAGGTGTAAAACTTTTGTTGTGAATTTTCTTTTAATTTTAAAGCAAAAGGAAGAAAAATTAAAATGCCTAAAACCATTCCAATGAAATACCATAATGCCGAGAAGCCCCACAGATAAACTAATGCGACAAAAATCATAAGAATAGAACCAGTCTTACTTGCATTAATAGTTGCCATAGTTGACCAAGAACCCAATTTTCTTTCCGCAATCAAATAGTCCTCATCTTTTTGTTTTCGTGAAGTAAAATATCCTACAACAAGAAGAATTGCAAAATAAACAAATACTAATATGAAATCTAAATTTGATAAGTTCACCATCTTATTATTGTTAAAAAATAGTTATTTAAATATTTATCTGAAAAACTCGCTGGGGGGGGAATATAATTTCAAAATCTTTGATTTTGACTATCTGTCCTGAAAGGACTAAGCGCGTGCCCGTCCTTAAAACTCAAACTCAAC
>CAYNCE010000110.1:0-1800 GCA_964395855.1 uncultured Gammaproteobacteria bacterium
GCTCAAAATAGTGATGAGATTTTTAAAGCTGAAGTTATAGAAATTTTACAAGAAAAAGAAATTACAAGTGAAGATGGTTTAAAATTAATTCAACAAAATATTTTATTAAAAGGATTAGAAGATGATTGGCAGAATAAGGAAATTATTTTTCAAGGCATTAATGAATATCAAGTTATGAAAAATAATATTTATAAAGTTGGAGATAAGGTTTTAGTGGCGTTTAGTCCAGGACCAGAGAATGAAGAAAATTATTATATTACTGACTATATTCGCTATCAAAGTTTATATTGGCTCGCATTTGTTTTTGTTTTATTAGTTATTTTAATTGGTAAATGGAAAGGAATAAGAGCTGTGGTTGGAGTATTAGCCAGTTTTTTTGTAATAATGAAAATTATTGTGCCAAAGATTTTAACAGGTACAAATCCATTGCTTATTTCAATTTTTGGTTCAATTTTAATTCTTTTGTTAGTTGTTTATTTAACAGAAGGGATAAATAAAAAATCGCATTTAGCTGTTTTAAGCATAACATTAAGTTTAATAATCGTCGGGATATTTTCTGTTGTGTTTACTAATATTTCAAAACTAACTGGTTTTGCTCAAGAAGAAGCAATGTTTTTAATTAGTTTTGGCAAGAGTATGATTAATTTCAAGGGGTTGCTTTTGGCAGGAATTATTATTGGAACATTGGGAGTTTTAGACGATGCGGTGATTAGTCAGATTGCCAGTGTAAAACAGATTAAAAATGCCAATTCTAATTTATCCAAAAAAGAAGTTTACAAAAATTCAATGAAGATTGGAGTATCACATATGAGCTCAATGATTAATACTTTATTTTTAGTTTACGCTGGAGCGTCTTTACCACTGCTTTTATTATTTACAATTAATGAGCCGCCATTTTTGACTTTTAATCAGATTATAAATAATGAAATAATCGCTGTTGAGATAGTCAGAACTTTAGCAGGAAGTATTGGTTTAATTTTATCAATTCCAATTGCTACATTTTTAGCTAGTTGGTTTTTAAATATTAAAAAATATTAGAAAAGTATAAGGTATTTTATATGTCTATTTTTATTTGGATTATCGCCAGTACATTTTTAATGAGCTTAATAGCTTGGGTAGGGTTGTTGACTCTATTTTTAAAGGAAGAATTATTAAAAAAGATAATTCTTCCTTTAGTGTCTTTGTCAGCTGGCGCTTTGCTTGGAGGAGCTTTTTTGCATATGTTGCCTGAAGCAATTAATAAAGGCGGTTCTTTGCTAGGAATTTTTCTTTGGCTTTTAATTGGTTTTTGTTTATTTTTCTTGCTTGAACAATTTATTCATTGGCATCATTGCCACAAAGCGCCTTCTGAACACAAAACGCCAGTAACTTATTTAATTTTAATTGCTGATGGAATTCACAATTTTATTGGTGGCTTGGCTATTGCCGGCGCTTTTCTTGTTGATATAAAAGTGGGCATTGTTACTTGGCTGGTTTGCGCCGCTCACGAAGTGCCTCAAGAGCTGGGCGATTTCGGTATTTTAATTCACGGTGGCTGGAAAAAGAAAAAAGCTTTATTATTTAATTTTTTGTCTGCTTTAACAATTGTGGTTGGCGGAGTAATAGCTTATTTTCTTTCCAGTAAAATAGATGTTACTTTTCTTTTGCCTTTTGCGGCTGGTAATTTTATTTATATTGCTTGCTCGGATTTAATTCCTGAAATAAAATATCATCGCTCCATTAAAAATAATTTAATTCATTTTATTGTTTTTCTCATTGGTATATTATTAATTTTAGGAGTTAGATTTATTGAGATTTAAT
>CAYNCE010000111.1:0-1791 GCA_964395855.1 uncultured Gammaproteobacteria bacterium
CCAAAATTTATTAGTTTTCAACATTGATAAATTATGATTTTTAGATTATGATATATCTATAGTTGATTAGTTGCTTGGTTAATCAGTTGCTTGGTTTTACCGTCTATTTTTATAAACTGTTTAACTAATTAACTGGCTAACTAAGCAACTAATAATAATTATAGCATTTTTCTATGAATAAACAAAATTCATTGGATGAGCTGCAGCGGGATGTTGAAAAAAAGCATGACAAACGCGTTAAGCGGAAAGTGCCGGTTATGAAAGTTGATGGAGCGAAGGCAAAGCAGCTGCAAAAAATTATTATTAAAACTAATAAAATTTAATTATTAATAAAGCCCAACCGATTGGACACATTCGGGCAAGCCGCAGAAGAGATGAAAAAAATATTCCCTTCCGCGCCTGCTATTATTAGCAAGGGCGATTACGCTAGCAAAAAAGCATGGGGGCTGTTAGCCAGCATAGATCTTTATGAGTGCGACCCCAAACTGATTAAAAGCCCAAAGGCGATAAAAAAATTTGTCGTTGAGCTTTGCGAGGTTATTAAAATGAAAAGGCATGGCGATCCTTTAATAGAGCGCTTTGCCGAAGGATTATTGGAGGGGTATTCCATGATACAATTCATAGAAACATCTTCAATCACGGCGCATTTTGACGAAGAAAAAAACAGGGCGTTCGTAGACATTTTCAGCTGCAAGTATTTTAACGCGAAACAAGCCATGAAATTTTGCCAAAAATTTTTTAAGGCAAGCGGCTATAAAATACAAACTTTAATTAGGGATTAATAGATAAGAAAAACTGTTTTGAACATTTTTTCTTGAAAGTTATTTTAATTTATTTAAACGGTTTTAACGCGGATATATCGCTGATGATTACGCTGATACACGCTGAATAACAGATTTTTCTTTAATCTTAAATTGAACTTGATGGCGCTAAAAGAATATCAGGTTAAAAGAAAATTCAATAAAACCACTGAGCCAAAAGGAGAAATTAATAAAAAAAATTTGTCCCGTTTTGTGGCGCAGGAGCATCGCGCGCGAAATTTGCATTATGATTTTCGTTTGGAAATGAACGGCGTTCTTAAGTCCTGGGCAGTGCCCAAGGGAGTGCCTGAAGCAAGGGGCGTAAAACGGCTGGCTGTGCAGGTTGAAAACCACCCGGTGGATTATATAAATTTTTCCGGCATAATACCGGAAGGCGAATACGGAGCCGGCGAAGTCAAGATATGGGACAAAGGAAATTGGAAGCTAACCAGAGGAGGATTAACAACCAGGAGCATTAAATTTGAATTATTCGGAAAAAAATTAAATGGCGAATACGCGATTTTCCAGCTTAAAGATAATAAAAAAAATTGGCTCATTTTTAAAATTTAAAAAATACAGGAATTACGCGTTTGAACACTAAATTCTTAAAACCATTATTCTGCCTGTTTGAAAAATCCCCGCAGAGATTGTTAAATTGTTACATTGTTAAATTGCTGACATTAAAACAATTTAGCAATTTAACAATACAACAATTCAGGTATTAATATAAGCGATAGCTGTATATGTAAAATGCGTATAAATTATGCTTAAACGCGTAATTCCTAAAACTAATAAAATAATTTAAACGCCCGATACATGTCGGGCGTTTGCTTTTTCAACAGCTTTGGGCTAAAATACAGTATATAAATAACGAATTAGGAATTAGGAATTATGGTTTTTAAAATTATAATTTATTGTTTTATTATCCATAATTCCTAATTCATAATTCATAATTCAAAAACTAATGAACTACATTATAGTTATCGTTTTA
>CAYNCE010000112.1:0-1758 GCA_964395855.1 uncultured Gammaproteobacteria bacterium
ATGCAAAGAAATTTTATTTTGGAAGCTCCACTTACTCCACTCGCACATAATGTCGAAAATCGGATTATTTCTGTATCTGGCAAAACTTAAATCCCGGCTTGGTTTAATTCCTAAAATAATGGACCTTTGATAAATAAACCTTAAGTCAAAGTCCATAAGATTAAAGCCTATAAACAAAGAGACATCTTTGGCAATATCCCAAAAATCCGCCAGCAGCTTTTTTTCATCTCCGGAAAGAGTTTTTATTGGTTCATTATTAATGGCATAGGAAATACAGGCGATCCGGCCATAAGAGCCGTCCAGTCCGGTGCTTTCCACAAATTCCTCAAAGGTTTTTGGGGTGTATTTGCTTTTCCTTTTTCTCGTATAAATATCTTTGAGGATTTCCCTCATTTCATCAGCTGCAGGGATAGTTTCAATATCCAGGTAGAGTTTGTTCATAGATTGTTTTAATTTGACTTATATGTATATAATACATTTAGGCTAAGCAGAAGTTTAGCTGTCGACGTCTCTGGAGGTTGTAAGTCGAGAAACTACAGCCTCTTTAAAATCTTTTGGATCGACTTCTACGCATTTTCTTTTTTGTTTTTGAAACATCTTTACAAAATCTTTTCCGAAATCGAAAAAAGTCATTAACCTTAATGATTTTGTGGATGGCCAAGGTTTTAAATAAATTACGCAGTCCAAATCATGTGAGAAAACTGCAAAATTTTCGGTATCTTCTTCAAATCCCAATTCGATCGCTACGCTTTTTTCAATAATCGCTTTAATAAACATCATCTTTTTAGCCCTTCGCTGGCAAAATCTTCTTTTTCTTGTTTTGTCTGGTTCTGAAAAAATGTGCGCGAAATCTTCTTTACTAATTAATACCGGTATGCCTAATAGATCAAAACTTTGATTACAATAGACGCGGCAAAACTCATCCAAATATTCACTTTCAGAATCTAGAATAATCAGTTCAACTGTTTTTTTCATTTTTGTGATTCCAATTAAAAACGTTAAATTTCATTTCTGATAAAGAGGTAGAAACAGGAAGCTTTTCCTTTTTCAGTTTTTCCCCTAAGTAACTAACTAAGAATTGCTTATATGATTTCTTTTTTTCATTGCTAGCATATCCAATTAAGCCGGTAAAGAAATCCGACAACTGAATCAAAGTATTTTCTGACGACGAATAAGATTGCAAATGTTGGATGTTGCACTCGCTTTTATGCAATAAAACATAAGAATCCAGATAAGCTTTTAATGATCGGGCTCTGTTCTTGTCCCTGGTTGGCTTCCTATCTAAGAAAATGTAGTAATGATTATTGTCCGCCAACTTCGCCCGAAGCATTAAGTAATAAAATTTGTAGAAGGCCAGTTCTTTATCGTTATCATGATAGACGTCATACTTAACGGCGCTTTTGTCAACAATTATACAACGGAATTGGATATTTTTATTTTTAATAAAGTAATTTATTAATTGTCTGTAAAAAGAATCAAATTTCTCTCCGGTTTTATTCCATTTTATTTCCTGAAAAAAATTATTTATCGTTTTTATTTCTTTAATCTCTTTAGATATTTTTTTTGCTTGTTCTCTTGGTATTAGTATTGCTCCAATTACCATTTTGCGGGAATTTTCATTTTCAACCCGGCTTTCATCACAATAAACGTTAAAAGTAGTGTTTTGCCTCATAGTTTTTCCGACAGTTTCCTTGCAGTCATTATTCCATTGTATCAGGATTAAGTTTAATCTTCATAAAACCACTGCCAGTCAGGTTC
>CAYNCE010000113.1:0-1738 GCA_964395855.1 uncultured Gammaproteobacteria bacterium
ACGAAAAATTGAAATAAATTGTTGGAGATTTAGTTAAATAATAATGCGCAAAATTATACTTGGCAGAAAAGAGCAAAAAAATAAAATTTATAAAATATAACTAAACTTGGTATTGACACATAGTTTAGTAGTGCTATAATGTGTATATATGAATAAATTAGTAAAAAAATATATAAAAAGAGAGATTTTTGATGAAACTGCTGAACATTTAGAAAAACCCGAAATAACTTTAATCACTGGTTCAAGACAGGTGGGAAAAACCGTTATTATGGAACAGTTAAAGCGGTATCTTATAAAAAAAATCAAAATTGAAGAAAATAATATATTTTATTATAATCTTGATATTGTTCAGGATTGGGAAGTGTTTCAAAGTCAGACGGATTTCATAAAATTTTTAAAAGATAGATCGGCTAAACAAAAAATTTTTGTTTTTATTGATGAAGCTCAAAAAATTCCGGAAACAGCTACTTTTTTTAAGGGTGTATATGATTCTAAAATGAATGTTAAGTTAATTTTAACGGGGTCAGCGTCGTTTGAATTAAAATCAAAATTAAAAGAGTCTTTAGCCGGCAGAAAAATGGTTTTTAATATAATGCCATTTACATTTTTTGAATTTTTAAAATTTAAAGATAATTTTTTATCCGGTTTATTAGGGAAAAATATTAATAAAATAGATAAATCTAAAATTATTGATTTTTATAAAGAATATATAACATACGGCGGTTACCCAAGGGTCGTTTTATCAGAAACTATTCAAGAAAAAATAAATATTTTGAAAGAAATTTATAGCAGCTATATTGAAAAAGATATATTAGGTTTTTTAATGATTCGCAATAAGACGGCTTTTAATAGATTGATTAAACTTTTAGCCGGACAAATTGGACAGTTGGTTAATATTGAAGAGCTGGCTATGAATTTAGCCGTAGACAGGCAAACGATTGAACGATATATTTTAGCATTAGAACAAACTTTTATTATTAAAAAAATTGTTCCTTATTTTACTAATGCAAGGCAGGAGATAATAAAGTCCGGTAAAATTTATTTTATTGATTTAGGAATAAGGAACTTGGTTTTGGAAAATTTTAATAATGTTGATGAACGAATAGACAAAGGGTCTGTTTTAGAAAATGCTGTTTTAAATGAGCTTTTGTTTGCTTTAAGAAATATTTTTGGTAAATTGCGATTCTGGAGAACTAAACAAGGCGCCGAAGTTGATTTTGTTATTGAAAAAGAAAATATCCTTGTTCCAATTGAAGTTAAGTTTACATTGAAAAAGAATAATATTCCTTCCGGAATGCGAAATTTTACAAAAAAATTTAATGTGAAAAACGGGGTTATAGTAAATTTATCCAGTGGTAATAATATTATAATGTTAGATAAAAGCAAAGTAACAGTTATTTATCCTTTTGAAATTAGAAAATTTTTAAATTAATAAAATTTTAGAATAAGCGCTTGACTATGTTTATAATTATGAAATTACTGATATTAACACCGCTCTTTGTCATGCCGGAAGCCGCAGGCTATCCGGTATCCAGAAGGAAACAGTAGGAATTTTGCATAATCGTTGATATAAAATAAATAACATGAAATTACTTATACTTACACAAAAAATTGATATAAATGACGATGTGCTTGGGTTTATGCATGGGTGGATCGCTGAATTCGCCAAGCAGTGCGAGAAAGTCACCGTGGTCTGCTTGCAAAAGGGGGAGTGTGAATTGCCGGAAAATGTTAAAGT
>CAYNCE010000114.1:0-1730 GCA_964395855.1 uncultured Gammaproteobacteria bacterium
TTAAAATAAGGAGATTTTAGGAGCCCAAAAACCTTAGTTTTGAGCCATTTTCCAGTGGATGTATAGTGTTGTCCTTACCCCACGCCATCCAGCGCGGGCGACAAATTTACTCCCTTGGCAAGTTTTTTTAAAAGCCATTTTTTGGTAATATAAAAATATAGACAAAATACATGGAACAACAAAAAAGCGATAGTTTAAAATTTATGGACTTTTGCGCTGGAATAGGCGGAGGGCGTATTGGTCTTGAAAATTCAGGGATGCGATGCGTTGGTTTTTCCGAAATAGACAAAAACGCTGAAAAAACATACAGAGAATTTTTTGGCGAGGAAGAAAAAAATTATGGCGATTTAACGAAAATAGATATAAATGATTTGCCGGCTTTTGATTTAATGATAGCTGGTTTTTCTTGTCAGACATTTTAATTATAAAAATTATGCAAAAATTATCACTTAGAGAAAAATCAATATTAGCTGGATTATTTTTGTCAAAATTTGATGAAAGAGGTTTAAAGTATCTTGGCTTTGATAATTTTACAGAAGCTTTTAATGTTATCGGATTTGCGTTAGAAATTAAGCCAGCTTCTGTTAAAAATTACAGAGATGAATTTGATCCTGTTTTTCCAAACAAAAGGCAGGGTTGGCACAAAAGAGAGATAAGACAATATTGTAAAAATATTTACAATTCTTTTAAAGATCTAGATATAAGAAATTTTTCAAACTTACTAAAAGAGATAATTTATGAAAATCACGAACTGGATGTTTTAATGGAACAAGTTGCTAAAAAAGAAAACAAAGAAAGCTCGTTTGCTAAACGACTTATAACGGGACAGGCGGCGGAACATTATTTTAAAGAAAATTATATCACGATTGATGTATTTAAAAATTATCAAATTGAAGACACAACAAAACATGGTTGTGGATTTGATTTTAAACTTCATGCTGAAAATAAGGAATTTTTAGGAATAGAAGTCAAAGGATTAAATAATTCCAGTGGTAACATTTCATTAACAGGCAAAGAACATTCAGTAGCTCAATTATTGAGGGAACGGTATTTTTTATTTGTTGTTAAAAATTTTAAAGAAGTCCCTTTTCATAAGTATTTTGGAAATCCGTTGAATAGCAAATTAAATTTTTCTAGAATAGAAACAACAGTAAAACAAATTTCTTGGAATGCTCCTGTTTAAGATATGAAAAATATTTTTTGTAAAAATAAAATTTATTCTGAGAATGAAATCAATAAAATCGCAGTTGCAAACGGTTTGGCTATTGTTGATTGCTTAAAAGATGAAAACATAATTAGCATTGAAAAATGGAATGACGGAGAAGGTGAAGATTGCTTATTTGAATTTGATAGAATTAAAGAAGATAGTTTTTTAATTAGATGGTCGGAATTTGAAAATTAAATAAAAATTAAAATCGCAGTCTGATATTCAAAATCTGCAAGTAAAGTTAGTTAGTAATCCGCAGGGGTTTAATCATTTTAATAAAAGGTGGCTACATAACTACCAAGTTAAGAAACTCTGCTGATTTGGTTGTTAATGCCCAAAATATCAAGAAACATATAGCCAGAATAAAACAGAGACCTGATAAATCAGGTCTCTGTGGATAGTCTCCCCGAATGACCTCGGGTAAGGTATGCCTAGATAATATACAAAAAATTATTAAAAGTCAACGGGCCGCATCAAATCACCTAAAATGACACCATAGCCCCACTGGTTAAATCATTTAAAA
>CAYNCE010000115.1:0-1715 GCA_964395855.1 uncultured Gammaproteobacteria bacterium
CTTGCAATTTATTTTAAACTTGATATAATAAAACCAAGATTAAATACAATAATCATTAATTAACTTTCATAATAATTATTTTTTTCAATTATTATTATGAAATAATTTAAAAATATGCTTAGAGAAAAAACAATTTTACAAAAAATTTTTAAAAAGGATGACGAAGTGCCAATTAATGAAGATAAAACAGAGATAGCTGATCAAGTAGAACAGCCAGAAGAAAAAGATGGTTTATCTGAAAAAGAAACTATTGAAAAATTTTTTAATCGAATCGAGGATTATATGAATCCGCCTAGGTTATCTGTGTTTAAGCAAGAATTGGGAATTAACTGGAACAAATTAGAGATTTTGGGCAACGAAAATCAAAAACAAAAACTTGTAAAATTAACAGATAAATACATTGATTATACATTGGATAAATCAAAAACTTTAGATGAGCAAAATCCATATGGACAGGCAGGAGCACTCAAAGAAATTGTTAAATTAATAGAAGAAGTTTTCTCTAAAGCAGGAGGATACACTAAAGAAAAAGAAGAAAAATTAAATAAAATGAAAGAAAGAGTTAAAGAAATACAAAGCACTTATGAAAAATAAGAATTATTATGCAATTATAAAACCGTGGCTAACTACCTCGGTTTTTTTGTTTTGATTTAAAAAAATATTTAAAATAATTTATTTGCCAAAATCACTAAAAAATTGTAAAATCAAATTAATGAAAAAATCAAAAATTTTAATTTTAAGTTTAACCTATTTGCCGTTTATTGGCGGAGCTGAAGTAGCCATAAAAGAGATTACAAGCCACTTAAGCGGCGATTTTAGCTTTGATATGATAACATGTGGGTTAGATAAGAAACTGCCCAAATTTGAGCAAATAGGCAATATTAATATTTATAGAGTTGGCAAAGGCAAATTATCCAAATATTTTTATCCATATTTAGCGTTAAAACAAGCTAAAAAATTATATAAAAAAAATAATTATAAAATTGCTTGGGCAATGATGGCTACTTGGGCAGGTTGGGCAGCTTTAAAAATTAAAGAAAAATTTCCTGAAATTAAATATTTATTAACTTTACAAAGCGGAGACAGTGATAAATTTATTAAAAAAAGAACTTGGTTTTGGAATCGGAGATATAAAAAGATTTATCAAAAAGCAGATAAAATTCAAGTTATTAGCAAATGGCTAGAAAAACGAGCTCGTAGATTTGGGTATAAAGGCGAAATTAGTTTAGTGCCTAATGGAGTTAATATAGAATTAAGAATTAAGAATTATGAATTAAGGGAAAAATTAAATTTGAAAAATAATGAAAAAGTTATTTTAACAGTTTCTAGGTTAGTAGAGAAAAATGGTATTGAATATTTAATAAAATCAATCCCTCAATTACTTAATTTCTCAATTACTCAATTACTGATTATCGGCAATGGACCTTTAAAAAATAAATTAGAAAATTTAGTTCAAGAGCTAGAGTTAAAAGATAAAGTAAAATTTTTAGGCAAGTTAGATTTTAAAGAAACGCAAAAATATTATTCAATAGCAGATGTATTTTGTCGCCCATCTTTGTCAGAAGGGTTTGGCAATGTATTTGTTGAAGCAATGGCCTCAGGTGTACCAGTTACGGCAACTCCAATTGGAGGTATTGTAGATTTTTTAAAAGATGGTGAGACTGGTTGGTTTTGTAAAGTTAAAAATCCACAAAGTATTGCGGAAAAAATAAATT
>CAYNCE010000116.1:0-1693 GCA_964395855.1 uncultured Gammaproteobacteria bacterium
AATTTATAAATTTCTTCACTATTTTTTAATTTTACTAAAAGTTCACCATTTTGATGAGGAGCAATAATTTTATTATTTATATTTTTCGCTTGCGCTGAAACATAAAAACACTGAAACATAAAAACACTGGAACATAAAATTATTTTTAGAATTATAGATATTTTTTTTATTTTTGTCATATGAGTGCTCAAGTGTTTTAATGTTTTATTGTTGAAGTGTTTTTATAAACTTTTCTGCTTCAGCTTTAAGAGACGGGTCAAGCTCAACAGCTTTTTCAACAGCATTTAAAGCTTTGTCATATTGATTAATTTCTTTATATATTGCCGCTAACCGCGCGTAATTAGTTCCATTTGGTTCAATATTAACAATTTTTTCTAAAATTTCAGCTAATTTATTTTTATTTCCAACTGATAAATAAATATTATATAAACGATTTAAATTATTAATATCATCAAGATTTTGTCCGCGGGATTCAATAAATTCTTTTTCTTTATTTGCGTTTTCTTCTTGACCAGCCAATGTATATGCTGCCATTAAATTCCAGTGTGATTCAACTGTTTCAGGATTTAATTCCATGCCTTTTTTAAAGTATTCAATGGCTTTGTCAAAATTTTTACGCGAAGCTTCAGCTTGCCCCATTTCAAAATAAATTTGCGGGCGAGTTGGCGACAGTTTTAAAGCTTGTTCTGAAATTTTAATAACTTCATTTAAATAATTAGAATCATACCGAGCAGCTTTGTTTAATATCGCCGCAAGGTACATATAGTTTTGCACATCATACGGGTGTTCTTTAATGTTATTTTTTAATTCCTGTATTGAGATTTTAAAATTATTATGCACATCAATATCACTTAAACTATTACTGGTTTTATTGTAGGTAATTACATTGTCTCCAAGTTTATGGCGTAATTCAGGAGTTTGATAAGTATCCATATTTATTGCATCTTGAAATATTTCTACTGCTTTATTTTCCTTGTCCATTCTGGCAAGAATCAATGCTTCAACTCCTTTTGTATTTGCAGTAGCTGGTTTAAAATTGAAAAAATATCCACAAAAGAATATTAAAATAAAGACAATAGCAAAAATTAAAATATTAAAATCAGACTTGTTTTCACTGATTTCTTTATTTTCATCTTCAAATTTATCAATTACAACAGTTGCAAAAACCAAAAATAAGAGAATAAAAGTTGATAAAACATCAAAAACAAAAATATTTTGAATAAAATGCGCTGTTAACATCGCTATCAAAATTACAGAGAAATCAAAATCATATTTAATATTTTTAAATAAATAATATATTGCTAATCCAAAAATTGTCAAATAACAAATTAAGCCAATTAATCCAGTTGCCACTGCTATATCAAAAATTGTGTTATGAGCTCTATCAAACCAAAGCTGTGAACCAGCATCTTTAAAAATTATAGCTGGAAAATATCTATTAAAAGCTACATTATAATTTTCCCAACCATATCCTAAAATAAATCTATCTTCCCAACCATTCCAAGATGTATCCCAAGCAGACAAACGGGATTCTGTTGTAATGTCTGTTTGTGAAATAGTTGTTAAACGCCTAAGCATTGGGCTATTTTGAACCCAATTTTTATTTTTACTTAACCAGACAACTGAACTAAACAAAATAATAATTAATAAAATAATTCCAGCCATCCGTTTTTTGATTTTATCAGGGCTTTTG
>CAYNCE010000117.1:0-1675 GCA_964395855.1 uncultured Gammaproteobacteria bacterium
TCATAATCTCCGCGAATATTAAAATCCGGTTCAAGAAAAACCCTAAATCTTTCTTTAGCTCCGGCGATTCCGCTTTGGCTTAATTGCGACTGCGTTGCGCTTAATTTATCCCAATCATAACTATTATCAGGAAAATCAGTTACCATCCCTTTCTTAAGCCATTCTTCTATCAATTTACCTGATAGAGTATTAACAAAAACACTCATAGCATCTGCTATTGCATCGCCGGTATACACAAGATAATCCTCATTCGCTTTATTGATAGTTTTCTCTAATTGAGTTCCTACTGCTTGCGACGGTGTTTTTATTTTTCCGCTTATAGGATCTGTAACTGCGTGAATACCTTGATTTATTTGATAATTCAAACTTTTCCAATGTTCTTCCGTGTTTTTATTCTGAGTCATGCCTGTCTGCAAAGACAAGGCGATGCTTAAATCATTAGACCATGGATTAAACATGTCCTGAAATTTATTAAGAAAGTCCGGATCATCCAATTCATTATCCCAGTTCTCCACCATTTTAGTAAAAGTACATTTTGGCGCTGAAGGCCTTTCAGATTTGAATAATCCTAAACCAATTTTTAATTTCAAATTAAAATCCGGCTCACAAACATTAAAATTAATATAGCCGTTTTCTTTACCTAAAGACTCTAAGAAAGTTCCAGCGGCATTATCGGCAGTATTCTTTAAATAATCACCAATATTATCAGTTTCAAACATTGGATTTTGACCTTTGTCTCCTGTCGCAAGATATGTAGCAGTATTATAAGCTAATTCTTTTAAAAAATAACTTAGTGCTTTTTTATATCCAATAGCAGTGGCTTTCTCTAATGCTTCTAATGCTTTTTTATAATCAGACTCGTCAATCCAATTTTTCATATCCTGCACTATACCTTCTGATTCTTTAATTTCTAGTTGAGTATCATGTACATTGATGTCTAGACCGACTGCCATTGCAACATTTATTGGTTGAGATATAAAACTTAAAGAAAAACAAAAAATTAAAAAAATAGCAATTTTTTTATTAAATCTTTTAAACTGTTTTTTTTGTTTAATTTTATTGTTTTTTTCTTGACAAATTTTCATATTTATGTATAATATATAATACAAGTAAAGATCTTTATAAAATTTAAAATATTCTTCAATTATAATAAATAAAGGAGGTGTTATTGTGAAAAAGATAATAAATTATGTAATAGTAGTATTATTTATTTGTACAATTCTTTTAAGCGGATGCGGACCAACTCAAATCGCCATAGGAATAATTGATGGCATAGCTACTTTAGGAGGTATACCAAGTTTTAAAAAAAAATTACCAGAACATGCAATCTACACTCCAGGCAAAGACAAGAAAGAAACAATTATTTCAGAATTAGGTAATCCAAGCTCTATAGAACACATAGGGAATAACAGAGAAGTGCTTATTTACAAAAGTTCCCATAACGGATTAACATACTTATTTGCTTTAACTAATGAAATTTACCAAGACTCTCTAAGAACTTCCACTAGAGATATAAAAAACGATAAAGCAAGGGGTGTGTTGAAAAGCGAATGCATTAGAGTTTTTCCTTGCTTCCAAGAACCAGTTGCACCTCAACCAACTCCGCCCCAACTCGCCACTTACACCCCCGCCGTCGGCGACACTTTCGCCAAAGTTGTTGAGAATCTGGGCCGAC
>CAYNCE010000118.1:0-1643 GCA_964395855.1 uncultured Gammaproteobacteria bacterium
AAATAAAAGTAGCATAAATAAACCACCAGTCATAAATTCATTTATTTTAGAATTGTTATTGCTAATGATATTAAATAATAAAATCACTAGAAACACATAAACACATTCTAAAAAACCACCTGCAATGCCCCATTTAATAAATTCGTTTTTGTTTTGTTTTTTGAAAAACATAAGCTTAAAAATTTTAATTAAATATTATCAAATGAATCTGCATTAATTTCTTCCCATTCATCAATATTAAATTTATACGCTTTAATATATTCTGATCTTTCATCCTCTGAATAAACTTTTTCTACTTTAACATTGCTTCCAATACGATTAGAAAATATTGTTTTTTCATCTAAAGTGCGAGGTTTAGAGATCCATTCCAGCTTAATTTTACCAAGCGGACTGGAAAAAATCAAAGTTTCGCAAGTTGAATCTGGCACATCTTCTAATGCGTTTGCTTTTTCTTCCTCTAAATCAAATTTTTCTCTTACTTTGTCTTTTAAATCTAGCCATTTATCTTTAGTCATAATGGTTTAAGTATAACACACTGGGTTATAAAAAACAAAAATTATCTTTGTACCACTTAACTTGTTTTTTTAAGCCATCTTCTAGTTTTGTGGTTGGGTTATAATTTAATATTTTTTTAGCTTTATCTATAATTGCACAAGTTTTTATTTGATCTCCACTACGCGCAGGTTCTTCTTTTGTGTTAGCTTCCTTATTTAATATATTCTCAATAATTCTTATACCATCAATTGTTTTTCTTTCAATATCTGAGCCTAAATTAATTATTTCACCAACACATTCTTGAACATTTTGAGTAATTGAAAAAAGCCCTTTAACAACATCTCCAACATATGTAAAGCTTCTAGAGTGTTTTTTGCTTCCTTTATATAGTGGTATTTCCTTATCTTCTATAATACTTTTTATTAATTTAGTATATAGTTTTTCTGGTCTTTCTCTTGGTCCATAGACTGAATATAGTCGGATAGAACAAGCTGAAAAATTATTTTGTCTAAATTGAGACAAAACTAATTGTTCTGCAGTTAATTTAGTTACACCATAAAAAGAAGCTGGTTTAACTATAGCAGTCTCTGGTGAAGTAGCTTCATAACCATATACAGAGGAAGTGGAGATATTAATAAAACATTTTAACTTCTTATTTTTTAACGCAAAATTAATTAAATTCTGTGTAGCGTAAACGTTATTTCTCATATATGTTTCAAATGAAACATTGTCTGAAATACCTGGTTGAGCAGCAAAATGAAATATATATTCAAAATCTGGTTTAATATTTTCTGAAAACTTCTTTGAAGCTAAATCAACTGTATATAATTTAACACCTTTTTTCTTTATTTCATTAGCATTTAATTGCTTTAATTTTTTATCATAATAATCTGTAAAGCAATCAATTCCAAAAACTTCAAAATCTTTATGAATCAAAAATTCACACATATGTGAACCAATAAATCCAGCCGCACCAGTAACTAAAACTTTAGATTTTTCTTTTTTAGGCATACTAAAATTATATCACAAAAAACATTAAAAACAAAAAACCCACAAAATTTTGTGAGTATTTTTTGGCCACCGCCTTTCTCGAAAAGCGGGGCAAGTGGCGGGGTTGGAAACAATCTGAATTAAATATCTTTGGCAGG
>CAYNCE010000119.1:0-1638 GCA_964395855.1 uncultured Gammaproteobacteria bacterium
CAAAACGCTTGCGTTACGCTATGGAATACCCATCATTACTCAATGGGATATCGCGTTTTTTTTAGAAGATTTAGAAGACGATAAAAAAATTAAAGTGTTCAATGCGCAAAAAAATCCGGAAAAATATATCTCATCTTTGCAAATTGCGGAAGCCGCGGCAAAATTAGCACGTGAACATAAATGGATGGAAGCCATTGTTATCGCAACTCCGCAACACCACAGACGATGTATGCGCGACCTTAAAAAAGCCGGATTCTCGTGCCGGTATTTTTGGAACATGACTCCGGCGTGGGGATGGTACAGTTCAAAATCAACGCAATTTTGGGCCCGCTCGCCATGGCTGTGGTGGCTCCGCGAAATTCCGCTGCGGCTGATGCCATTCTGGCTCTATAAAAAAATCACTACCTAGTTTGTTGCAAGAACTAAAAGGAGGGCAATGGATGAAAAAGATATCAGTAATTACTATTATTTTATTAATTTTTTGCTTCATGACATCATGCCAAAAACAAACTGAAGCAGAAAAACGCACAGCAAAAATAATTGAGCAACAATTAAACAAAACTTATCCTGGAGACATTGTTGTGTTTAAAACAGGTGATATTGCTGTTGTAATAACAAACTTTAATGAAGGTAATATCCGATATGCGCTGCTTGGACAACAATGTATACTAATGGATAGCTATCTTCTTTCAAGGAAAATAAAACGCGTAGTCAGATACGATGAAAAAGACTACGTTGATTTACTCAAAATGTATGTGAGGTTTAAGAAAGTTGTATAAGTGCTAAAATTGAGGCGTGACAACGGGGCAATCAATATGATTGCCCCGCTTTTCTTTTTTATAACAAGCCCGTGTTAGCCACTAAGTGGCGCACATACACACTGATATTCTGGCAACCAATTTTTTAAAGCATTCTCCCATTCGTCAGAATTTTTATACAATTCATCAAAAATATTCCGAGAGACAAAAGGCGCATGTTCTATGTTTAAATATTCAATTAGGCTTGACCAAGAATAATTTTTAAGAAAGTTTATAGCGTTTGCTTTATTTTTAATTCCTTTTTCTTTCCAATGTCTTTCTGACTCTAAAAGCTCAAGCGCGTTAAGGTGAATATAAAGAGGAAGATATAATCTGTAAGAATCATTGTCTACATGAATCATTTTATAAATACCTTGAAAAAGGTTGCCATTTCTTGAATGAAATTTGTTAAAATAATGAGAATAACCCATTTCAATTTTATGCATAAATTTGGCAATTCCATTATTCGCAACTTGTTCTAATATCAAATGAAAATGATTTGGCAATAAAGAAAAAGCGTGAATTTTTACAAGTGGATTTTGGGGAATTTTTTGATAAGCTAATTGCGGATTATAGCGTGACAAATTACTAATAGGATTTTGCTCTGTGTTAAAAAATATTAAATTAACAATAAATCTTTCATAATCTCTTTTTGTAAAAAAAATGACGCGTTTTTCAGTTCCACGATTAAAAATATGATATAATTCATTGTTAACTGGAATAAATTTTCTCATAATTAATACTATATCTTAAAAAATAAATGTTAGCCACTAAGTGGCGCACATATGGCGCACATAGCGCACATTTCGCATAAGTTTACGGCAATTCTTCTGGTTCAGGG
>CAYNCE010000120.1:0-1634 GCA_964395855.1 uncultured Gammaproteobacteria bacterium
GGTTTATTATATGTATTATTACTTTTTATTACCTTAATTACTGCTTTAGTAGCTTGCTCAAGAGCTTGAACTTTATCAATAAGAGTTCTAAATAAAAGTAGGGTTGCATATTGGATATTTTTATTGTCGCTTTTTATTGCTTCGCTAGCCGCTTGAATTGCTTGTTCATATGCTTGACCATTTTGAACTAGTTTTTCAAATAAATGTAGTGCTGAATCTTGAACATATGTATTGTTACTTTTTAATGCATCATCAGCTGCTTGAATTGCTTGTTCATATGCTTTGTCGTATTTAAACAGTTTAATAAATAAATCTAATGCACCCTGTCGAGTATCTTTATTGTCGCTTTTTATTCCTTCGCAGGCTGTCTGAGTTGCTGGCTCGAACGCTTGTTCCTTTTTAAATAAGACTTCAAATAAGTTTAATGAATCATTTCTAATATCCAAATTATTAATATTTATTCCTTCAATTGCTGCTAGTGTTGCTAACTCAAATGCTTGATCACTTTCAACTAATGCTATTAATTTTATTAATAAATTTTGAAATAAATTTAATGCTGTAAATTTGGTATATATGCTATTTTGTTTTATTATTTCAGTAGCGGCCTGAATAGCTGGCTCAAATGCCTTACCATTTTTGACCAATAGGGAGAATATTTCTAGTGCTGAACTTTGGATAAATGTATTGTCGTTTTTTATTCCTTCAATAGCTGCTTGAGTAGCTTGCTCAAAAGATTGCCCATGCTTAAAAAGCTCTGTAAATAATTTTAGTGTTGTATTATCCGTTGTGATAGACCAATATTTGTCATAATTTTTTATTCCATCAACAGCGATTTGGGTGGCTTGTGGAAATGCCTGGCCTTTTTTAAATAGAGCATAAAATAAATTTAATGATGAATCTCGAATAAGTGGCTAATAATTTTCTATTCCTTCAACAGCTGTTTGAATTGCTTGTTCAAAGCCTTGACCGCTTTGAACTAAAGTGTTTAATTTTTGTAATAACTCTTTAAATAATTCTTGTGCTAAATGTTGAAAAGGATCGAAGTCTATTCCAATGATTGCAGTTTTTCTTGCTTGCTCAAAAGCTTGATTTTTTTTAACAAGAGTTATTAAATTTTTAACTAATAATTTAAATAATTTTTCTGATAAACTTTGAATTTTATTATTTTCACTTGTCCATGCTTTAATGGCAGCTGTAGTTGCTAGATCAAATGCTTGATTTTTTTTAACTAAAGTCATTAATTTTGATAGTAAATCAAGCAATAATTTTGTGGCAATATCTTGAATCTCTTTGTCAGAGCATTTTGTTGCAGGAACAGCATATATTAATCGATCAAGATCTTGGTTTTGTTTAAGAAAAGTCTTTAATACAGATAATAATGTTTTAAGATTTTCTTTGGCTAAATTTCTAACTTCGATGTCATCACTATTATTTATTTCATCAACAAGTTTATCTATATTTTGTTCAAATCCACTACTTTTTTTAATCAATTTCTTTAATTCTGATTCCGGCAGTGTGCTATATCTTGGCCTTTCCATAGAAGAAATTGTAGTTACAGAGCATACAAACAAAAAGAAAAGAAAAAGTTTAGTTATTTTATTTTTTAATTTTAATAATTTTGACATATAAAATCC
>CAYNCE010000121.1:0-1589 GCA_964395855.1 uncultured Gammaproteobacteria bacterium
ATGACTCCTGTCTTTTCTTTTGCCATTTAACTATTGAAAAAATGCTTAAGGGGTTAGCAGTCAAGCAGACTGGTAAATCCGCTCCGTATATACACCGCTTAGACCAATTATCATCCTTAGCGGAATTAAAACCAACAGAAGAACAGTTAAAAAATTTAAAAATTATTTCCGGTTTTAATATTTCAGGCAGATATGACGAAATTAAATTTGCTTTCTATGAAAAATGCACCTCGCAATATACTGAAGAATACTTAGAAATTTCTAAACAATTATATTTATGGCTAAAAAAACAATACCAATAAAAATAAAAAAAGAAATAAAAGAATATATTCAAATTCTTAAAACCGATAAACTGCCTATTAATAAAGTTATTCTTTACGGTTCTTACGCAAAAGGAAAACAACATCAATGGAGTGATATTGATCTGTGTATTATTTCGCCTAAATTTAAAGATGCCTATTGCGCTATGCAATATTTATTATTAAAAACAATTACTAAGCCAAAACATCCTATTGAGCCCGTGGGGTTCAGTCCAAAGGACTTTAAAGACAAATACAGCTCACTGATTGATGAAATAAAAACAACCGGCATTGAAATCCCTGTTTAGCAATCTTATTTTCAATATCAACAAAAAAAACCAAGCTGTTAAGCTTGGTTTTTTCGTTCTATAAATATTATCCTTTCTAAATCCGCTATTTAAAATAGTGAATTTGGAAAGAATGGGCAGGTAGACTTTAATTGATTGTCTACCTGCCCAACTATTATAAAATGATCCCTGCTATATATTTATCCCTGCCCCTCTAAAGATCGCCCTTCTTTCATCTTCAGAAACAATCATTTCTTTTTCTTCTGTTTTTTCTTTTTTCCTGTTGCATAATTCGCAATAAAAAACGCTTGTGTATTCCTTGTACAACCTAAAACTAAACTTGTTAAAGGTTATCTGGTTAAAACTTTTTTTTGGCTCTCCCCATTTTGACCAATGCGGGGAAAATTTTCCATTTTTGTCAAACAAGTGTATCATTTTTTTCCTCCATTTCTTCCCGCTATATCGCGATAAATAAAAAGTTAATTATATTCCAATTACCTTATCTAAAACAACAAAACAGTTTACTGCCTTAAATAAGGCAATTGAAATATAATCAGTGACAAATTTTAAAGAGCAAAATATTATTTTGTAATATTTTATAATAGCATATATTAAAACCCCTGTCAAGCATTTTGCAGCATTTTTGCTATTTTGGGCTAAAATTAAATAAAAAACTAAAATAAATTTCCGCCTCACTTTAGTTGGAGTTAATGGGTATAAATTCAAAATAAATTAACTCGGACTGTCTTAAAATCGTTTCTACCGACTTTTAAGTCGGGTTTTGAAGCTTTAGCTTCACTAAAAATCGTGGCTAAAGCCACTGGAACCCGAGCTAAAGCTCGGTAGAAGGATACTTTTTAGACAATCTGGCGGAAATCAAATCGGAATAATTTTTGGATAATCCGATAATAACCTGAAGTTTTCCCCGACTCATTTCCTTGCTAATCTGCTGTTTATTTGCTACAATAATAGTATAAAAACAAGCCCTGAATTATTGGGGTGT
>CAYNCE010000122.1:0-1577 GCA_964395855.1 uncultured Gammaproteobacteria bacterium
CTTTTAATCAGAATTAAATGTAGTCACAAGCATATTATAGATAAAAAACTGATTATTAAAAGGCGCGGGGTTTGACAGGGATTTTTTATTTGATATAATGAAAGATATGAATGTTAATAATTTAAAAATATATGGCATTAACACCCGAACAATTTAATAAACTAGTTACAAAGGATGAATTCAATGAATTTAAAGATGAAATGATGGATATGAAAAAAGATGTAAAAAAAATATTGAATTCAGTAGACAGTATTGCTAAAAAACATCAAGATTTTGATGCTGAATTGGCCGCTAATCAAGGCGCGCATAATCGCTTTGAGGAGAAATTCACTAAAAATGATGATAGGATTAAGGTTATAGAAAAAAAATTTGAAGCAAGCCCGGTCGCGGCATAGAAAGTTTTTATTTGATATAATAAAAGATAGAAATGTTAACAATATGGCTATTTTTCATAAATGCGACAAATGTGGTAAAAATATAAAAGGAGAAGTTATTAAATTTTCTGTTGACGATATAAACAAGAGATTTTTTGATAATTGGATGAATAGGTTTGAGTTTTGCGAAGAGTGCGCGAAACCTTTAGCCGGATTAATCAAAAAATTTTTACTTAATAAAAAAAATAAAAAGTAATATGCAACAACAAGATTTACAACAAATTTCCAGTTTGCTGGATAAAAAATTTGAAGAAAACAATGGACTTCTGGACAAAAAAATAGATAAAAAGTTTGAAGAGAACAATGAGCTTTTGGACAAAAAAATAGATAAAAAATTTGAAGAGAACAATAAAATCTTAAAAGGAGAAATTGTAGACGATATAGGCGTTATTTTTCGCCAGAGTTTTAATGAGCTTGAAGCGAAAATTGACTTGATTGATGAAAAAGTCAGTTTAGCCGCGGGTAAAGACGATAAAATCATAAAAAAGCAGCAAGATTTTGATGCCGAGCTGGCTGCCAATTTGGGAGCCCATAATCGCTTTGAGGAAAAATTCACTAAAAATGATGTGAGAATTAAAGCTGTTGAAGAAAAATTTAAAGCAAGCCCGGTCGCGGCGCAGTAAGTTTTTAAATGTACTTTTTTTGTGTTAACCCCGTCTTGTTTTTCCTGATGGGGCTTTGTTTTTTTGAAAGAATTTTACATCCCCAATTACCTAATTACTAAGCAACCAATCATAATTATGTCTCAAAAAATCTATTTAACAATTCTTAAATCAGGAATTTACGCATCGTTTATTTCTGTTTTTTTAGTGTTTAAAAATCTGCTTTTCCCGTTCATCACTTCAAAGCAGATTTCTTTTAATATTTTAATTGAAGTATTGTTCGTTATTTGGTTCGCTTTTATAATCAAATACCCGGAATATCGCCCGAAAAAATCATGGATTTCATTCGGCTTGATCGGATTTTTCGCCGCGATGCTATTGTCCTGCTTTACAACTGTTGATTTTAATTTAAGCTTTTGGGGGGACATTGAAAGAATGCTGGGAATATTCCATCTGCTTCATTTTTTGGCTTTTTATTTTATTGTAATCACTGTTTTCCGCAAATGGGAAGACTGGCGCAATTTGTTTATAGTGTCAATAA
>CAYNCE010000123.1:0-1572 GCA_964395855.1 uncultured Gammaproteobacteria bacterium
CTTTTTAATAAACACGGAAATAATACTGGGAATGTAATCAAACTCAATTGCCTGTTGTTTGAAACTAGCCATCTCTTGATAGTTTTCTTGTTTCAATCTATTAATTAGATCGCTTTTTGAAGATTGCTTATATTTTTCAGCCTGATCATGGTTGATTACAACCACCACAGACGGAAGCTTTTCGGATTTAGCATCAATAATTTGATATTGATATTTTGCTTGATTTTTTAAGCCATATTGTTGAGAATAATAATCTTTCAATAATACATCCGGAATCATTTCATAAATCGGATTATTTTCCAAACCAATTTCTGTACCTAAGGCTACATGATTATTCAACCATACTGATGATGCTTGTCTTGGATCAACCTTCCATTTTGGTGATATTAGATAAAGACTAGATCCAACCTGAATAAATACTAAAAGAATCGCAATTGTTTTTCCTAATTTGGATTTTAATTTACTAAAATAGTAACTTACTAAAATAGCCATAAACGGCAACAAGACTAAAGTTCTATTACCAATTGCTGCCAACTTTAGAGGTAAAGTGCTGAGGAAAAACAATATTAACCCCCAAGTTATGAGTTTCCAGTTTTTATTTAAAGTTTCCCTTCCTTTAGCCATAACGCCTACTATACCAACCATCAAACCATAACCTAAGTTCATGGGAAATCTTATAATTAATAAATACAGCCACCAAGGTAAATTAAGTTTAATATTTGCAATGAAACCTGGTTGTGTTATTAAATTAGATTCAAAAAATTCCTTATACTGTCCATAATCGGCTAGTCCTAACAAAACATCAGGTATTCCCAAAAAAACAAACACTAAAAATAATCCTGCTAAACCCCAAAATAATTCTTGAATATTTTTTCTCCAATTTTTATATAAGAGATAACTTAAAATATAAACTCCAACTAAAGGAAATGCGCTTATTTTAGTAGCAAGTGCCAAACCAGTTACTATTCCTGCTGTGATAGTCCTTTTTTCTAACATTAATTTTAAAGCTAATAGTATCCAAAAAATCAAGGCAATATCATATTTAAAGTAGTTGCTTAAAATTAGAAAACTTGGAGAAAAAGTAAAAAAAGTCAAGCCATAAATTGGATTAATCTTAAAATTCTTTTTTAAAATTAGATATAAAACATAAATGGCCCCGATTCCGAAAACTAAAGTATTTAATCTTAAGACCTCAAATAATCGTCGCTGCATTTCCAAATTAGTTACTGCTGTCAACATATGTGGTTTGATAAAACCAATTAATATAAATGGGAGTAAATATATTCCTGAAAAAATAAATTGTGCGCTTGGCCCATTGGCTGCACCGCTAATATTATTTGATCCATGTTGCCACAAACCCACAATTGATTTGAATTGATGCCACTCGTCCATATGATACGTAAACACTCTTTCTGAACCCGGCAACCCCCAAGTTAATAAACTCAATAAAATTCCTACATAAATAAAAATTATAAAAAAAAGAAATTTGTTTTCTAAAATTTTTAGCTTCACAGTTTTAATATAAAAAATATAGATTCTATTAGCAATATTGATATTTATACTTTAATAGTT
>CAYNCE010000124.1:0-1570 GCA_964395855.1 uncultured Gammaproteobacteria bacterium
TTTTTGCGATCGGATAAGGTAATCTTTTGGCTTTAGTTTGTTTTCCCGGGTCCATTGACTAATTGATTTTATAAGTTGTTCCGGAATATGGACTAATTCGGGATCGTCAGATTTTTTTGATTGCCACAAAGTAAGGTTGCCGGTTTTTATATTTATGTCTTTGATTTTTATAGCGGCCATTTCACTAACTCTGAGGGCGCACCAGTAAAGCATGGAGATCATCAGCTCATCTCTGCGGGAGATTCCTGGATTATTCAAAATTTGGCCTATTTCGGCCTTTGTAAGCCATTCTTTTGAGTATTTTGTTTTGGGTTTTTTGGCCATAATGTAACAATTAACGATTTTTGGCCGTTTTTGCTTGCTGTTTACAGCCTTTACAGGTATAAATATATCAGAATATCCGGGAAAACGCAACAAAAGAACTAAATTGTTGTATTTTATTTTTAGTTTAATGGAATAAATTTTTTTTGATGCCTCTCAACCCAATCACGTTTTTTTAATATATCTTTAGTTTTCATGTCCTTTATAATCCAGTTAGTAACATTTTTAGAAAACAATTTACCATTAACCTAAAATTAATCCAAACTGTCCACTTTTTATTCATTGTAATTTTTTAAAGCAATTTCTTTTTTCAATTTTCCACGTTGCCTAATCCAATATAAAAGAACTACTAATACAACCAAAATAATAATTGAAACAATAATAAATTTTGCCAATATCGTCAAAAGATAAATGCAAACAACTCCAAGACTTAGACATGATATCCAACTTAAATTATCTGAAATTCCAAAATAAAGTTGGGAGTACTTAAAATGAACATCTTGGCCGATATAAGCATCCATAACATCCGCATCTTCAGTTGCATAATGATAACGCAAACCCTCTAGAATTGAATGGGCCATTTCTTTGCTGCCAAAATAATGAAAAAGCTGTTGCAGAATCGATAGTGAAATCGGAATAAAAAACAAAAAAGCAAGCGTTTGTAACGCCTGATCTTGAATAAGCATGACCAATCCACCAGAAGAAAGTGCTATAACTGTTGCCATTAAGGCCAAACCTGATTTCCGATAATCTTCAAAAGAACCATCAACTTTTTCACGAAGTTTTTCCCTATAATCAGATTCCGGCAGTTGACCTCTAGTTAATGACATAAATATCCTCCTTTATAATTTCTCAAATCAATCTAAACTATCCTTTTTTATTTCTTCTTTTTTACTTATTTCAGACTGTTTTTTCTTTTCATAATAATCATAATTACATTTATTACCATAAATACGAAATTTTGCAACTAAATAAGCCCCTACAATCAAAGCAATTCCAATTTTCCAATTTATAAAAAGATAGATTATCCCAATAATAATCAAATCTCCGCTTAAAGCATTCAAGAAATAGCTGGGCCCTCTAGGAAATGCTCCAATTAATGTCGAAATAACGGCTAATAATATCGCTAATTTCCAATTAAAAAATAAGAAAACTATAGCAAGCATAAAGAGTGATGCACCAATAAAATTAAGAATTTTGTGAGTAGACATTTTCAAATACCTCCATTAGGTATGCTTTGTATTCCCTG
>CAYNCE010000125.1:0-1554 GCA_964395855.1 uncultured Gammaproteobacteria bacterium
ATGCTAAAATAAACGCAAATATGACAGCCAAGACAAAATATCGAATTTTAGAAATTATCCCGGGCCTTGGCTTGTGGTTAACTTTTATTTTAATCATTAGTTTATCTTTTATTAAACCTTTGTACATAATTTATTTTATAATTTTGTATGATCTTTACTGGCTCATCCGAATTATGTATTTTATAACTTACTTATTTATTTCTTGGCGCAAATATCAAAAAGTTAATAAAAATAATTGGTTAAGTGAGGTAAAAAAAATAAGCACCCATGAAAAAAATTGGCAGGATTACACACATTTAATTATAATGGCTACTTACCGCGAGAGCTATAAAGTTTTGCGTACGACTTTACAAGGTTTGGCTAATACAGATTATGATACACAAAAAATGATTGTAATTTTTACGCGCGAGTGCGCAGAGCGAGCTGGTCAAAATTATGAACAAGAATTCAAAACTGGATTTGAAAAATTAAAACAGGAGTTTGGTTATAAATTTCAACAACTAGAAGGTTATATTCATCCGATTCCACCAGCTAATGAACTTCAAGGTAAAGGATCTAGTTGTACTTGGGCAATTAAAAAAGCCCGGCGCGAAATAATTGATGCGCAGAAAATTCCGTATGAAAATATTATTGTTTCTAATTTTGATTCCGACACTATGGTTTATTCGCAATATTTTTCCCGTTTAACATATTTATGGATGACTGCAGAAAATCCGCATAGACATTCTTATCAGCCATTAACTTTATATAATAATAATATTTGGGACGCGCCTTCATTTGCGCGCGTAGTCGCTAACTCAACAACTTTTTGGTTGATGATGGAAAAAGCAAGACCAGAACGAATGTTCACTTTTTCATCTCATTCAATGAGTTTTAAAACTTTGGTTGAAGTTGGTTATTGGGAAACAGATATTGTTACAGAAGATTCACGAATTTTTCTGCAATGCTTTGATTATTTTGATGGCAATTATTCAGTAATTCCAATGTTCGTTCCGATTTCAATGGACACCGTGATGGGCGAAAACACTTGGGAAACAGTTAAACACCAGTATAAGCAGATGCGCCGTTGGGCATGGTCAGTTGAGCATTTTCCTTGGATGATTACGCATTTTGCGCGCAACAAAAAAATTGTTTGGAGTAAAAAAATCAAATATTTATTTAACCAATCTGAAGGTCAGTATTCATGGGCAACTGGTCCAATCTTTATTTTAGTTTTAGGTCGTTTGCCTTTGACAGTTGCCGCATTGTCAGGCGAGCAATTGGCAATTGTTCAAAATGCGCCATTTGTTTTGGAAACTTTAATGAGTTTGGCAATGATTGGTATAATTGTTTCTGCTTTAGTTAATATTTATTTTTTGCCTGCGCGTCCAGCTGGCCATAAAAAACATAAATGGATTTTTATGATAGCTCAATGGATTCTTTTGCCAATCACAATGATTTTGTTTGGTTCTATTCCTGCTTTGGATGCGCAAACTCGTTTAATGCTTGGTAATAAATTTCGTTTAGGTTTTCATGTGACTAAAAAACATAGAAAGTAAAAATGTTCGGGGATCG
>CAYNCE010000126.1:0-1553 GCA_964395855.1 uncultured Gammaproteobacteria bacterium
GCATGGGGATATTATTAATTTAAAAAATCCAATAAGGCACAAACCAAATTTCCTTGCCGTTTATTTTCTTTTGTTTTAATTCGCCGCCATACACCAACCATGCCCAATCAATCTTTTTTCTATCCATAAAATACAAAAGATGATTAAGGTCTCTTAATTTAATTTCTTTTTTCAATTTAATTTCAATTGGCAAAATTCGCTGTCCTTGATTAACAACTATATCCACTTCTTTTTTATTAACTGACCAGAAATAAATATTATCTTTATACAATCTGGATAATGAATTAAAAACATAATTTTCTATTACATGACCGGTAAAATCAGGATATAGCATATCTTTATAATCATTTATGCTTAAAACAGCGGCTGCCAAATTTAAAGAAGTAAAATAAACTCTTTTAAATGATTTTTCTTGCGAACGAATACTGCGCAAAAAATTATTGGCTTCCCTGATCAGAAAAGACTGCTTTAAGACTTCAATATATTTGCTGACAGCGGGCCGGGACAAAGACAACTGCCTGCTCAAATCTGCTTTATTTACTCCTTGAGCAATGCTTTGCCCCAGACTTTTAAATAATTTTCTAATCTCTGCCTGTTTTTCCACTTCAAAAAGCAAAATATCTTTATTAAATATTTTATCCAGCACGCTGTTTTCCAAGTATTTACGGATAAAAAGATTTTCTTTTTCAAAAACCACTTGCGGAAACTCACCATTTAATAAATAATTAAAAAACTTATCTTTATCCAAGAGCAGATTTCTTTCATTTAATTTCTGCCATAACTCTTGCCTGTCAGCAAATAAATCCGGCAGCTCTCCTAATTTTTTCTGGCTGTTTAAATACAAAAATTCAGAAAAAGACAAAGGTGGCAAAGAGAGATCAACTATTCTGCCTAAAAGAGATTCATCAACTTTCAGCTGATAATAAAGCGAAGCTGAACCAGTGATTACAAATTTTATTTTTTTATTCAAATCATAATAATATTTTAAAACCTCGGGCCAGTTGCGCAAATATTGCAATTCATCTAAATAAATATGCGGGCTTATTTGGCTAACAAGATCCTGCTGAACATTTTTAAAATAATAATTTAAAACAGCTCCTAAATCATTATCACTTTCAGAAAATTGATAGAAAAAAATATTTTTAGGATCCAGCGCTTTGTTATCTAAATCTTCTGCTATTAATTGGCGCAAGATAGTGGTTTTGCCCATGCGCCTAAGACCAGATATGGAAATAATTATATCTTTTTTTGTTAATTTTTTAAGTTCGTCAAAAATAAATCTTTTAGGCAGATTCTTTTCGCTAATATTAATGTCCTTTTTTAACCACCAAGGGTTAAAATCTAATATTTTTTGATTATCCATATAGACTAATTTACATATTAGTAATGTTTATGATATTACCTATTTACATAATAATACAATTAACAAAAGCTGTCAAATTAATTAACTATTGCCTCTTGCTCCACCCAACACCCAGGGCTTTCTGTTTGGCTTGGTGTTCCCCAACAGGATAATAGTCTTGATAAATCTAAACTATCTACACGATTATTTT
>CAYNCE010000127.1:0-1541 GCA_964395855.1 uncultured Gammaproteobacteria bacterium
AAACTGTTATCATAAAATTTTTTAGATAGAATTTCGCTTAACTCGTTATTTTACGAAATATTTTAATAAAATACGTTTTTGCAAGAAAAAATTCTAAAGCAAATAGATTTGATTATCAACAAGTATGCTTGCTCATTATAACAAAACAAAATGTGCTTGACAATAAAGCCAGAAAGATACTATATTATATTAATATGTATTTAAATTTATGAACAAAAAAATAATTAAACTATTTTTAATTATAACTACGTGTATATTTTTACTAGTGCCGGCTTTAGCTCAAACAGATTTTTCAACTTCTGATAATGGGATTAATGTTTATTTTTTCTGGGCCTATGGATGTCCTCATTGTTCTGATGAAAAACCGTTTTTAGAAAAATTAGAGCAGAAATACAGTAATTTAAAAGTACATAGTTTTGAGGTAACTGGAAGCAAAGAAAACGTTGATTTACTTAAAAAAGCCAGCAAAGAATTAAATGCTAATGTGTCAGGAGTTCCGTTTACAGTAATTGGTGAGCATTATTTTGCTGGATGGTATAGCGAACAAACCACAGGGGCTGCTATAGAAACGGCAGTCCAGTGCGCTTTAGAAAACAGCTGTCGGGATATAGTTGGCGCTTTAATTACTCCAATCGCTCCTACTTTAGGACAATCAGGAAGGGGAGTAATTCCTGAAGAAATAAAATTGCCTTTTTTAGGAGAGATAAAAATCAAAGAGTTTTCATTGCCGCTTTTAACTATATTAATAGCGGGATTAGACGGCTTTAATCCCTGCGCAATGTGGGTCTTGTTATTTCTAATTACTCTTCTTTTAGGAATGAAAGATAAAAAAAGAATGTGGCTCTTAGGAAGTGTTTTTATCGCTTGTTCAGCTTTTGTTTATTTTCTTTTTATGTCAGCTTGGCTTAATTTATTCATATTTTTAGGGTTTGTTTTATGGGTTAGAATTATTATTGGCTTAACTGCTTTAGGCGCCGGATCATATAATTTAAAAGAATACTTTACTAATAAGGCGGGGACATGCAAAGTAACTGGCAATAAAAAAAGACAGAAAGTCTTTGAAAAATTAAAAGAAATAACCCAGAAAAAACAGTTTTGGATAGCATTGGGAGGAATTATTATCTTGGCTTTTGCAGTTAATTTAGTTGAATTAATTTGTTCCGCGGGTTTGCCAGCAGTCTATACTCAAATTCTTAGTTTAACTGAGCTTAGTAAATTGCAGTATTATCTTTATTTATTGCTTTATGTTTTTATCTTTATGCTTGATGATTTGTTTATCTTTTTTGTGGCAATGACAACTTTGCGGATAACAGGTGTGACTTCTAAGTATAGCCGTATCTCTCATTTAGTTGGCGGAATTATTATGTTAATTTTAGGAATTTTGCTTATATTAAGGCCAGAGTGGTTGATGTTTGGATAATATTTATAAATATAAAAGACAAAAAAATTTCTTTTCTTAACTGAGAAGAAATTTTTTATTTTGGTGGACCCGAGCGGATTCGCCCAGTCATCCGATCATTCGATCGGATCGGATGATCCGA
>CAYNCE010000128.1:0-1514 GCA_964395855.1 uncultured Gammaproteobacteria bacterium
CCAGGAACTAAATTCTTAAATCCGCCAACTGTGCCGCCAATCGCTACTTTAATTTTTCTAGCGCCATCTTGTTCTACAATCTCCACTACTATCCCAATCGCTGGTCTAAAATTGCCATCCTCATCAGTTATATCACCATAAGCTTTAGACACAATATTACTGCCAGAAATATGGACTGCGTCGCCGATTGCTAACTGCTGGTTTTCTGCTTCTTGATATTCTCGCATAATCGCGCTTTGTAAATTCAAATTACCCTTAAATGTCGCTTGGGCTAAAAATTCCGCTTCACCAACTACTGAAACTTTGCCTGAAACAACTAAATCTTTAACAGATACTTTTCCCTGAAAATCATAATCTTCAACCACTACTTTTACTTGGCTTTGTTGTTCTAAATTTTCAACCACAGAAACAGTAACATCATCCCAATTAACTTGAACCTGATTGCGAATGGATAATAAAACTGAAATTTTATTATTATCTAAATTATCTGTCTCTAAATAATTTTCTAAAGCAATTCCAATTATGCCGGCATTTTCATCAATGGCTTTCATTGCGTAACCCGGCATTGAACTTGTTGTTAATAAATCGCCTTTTTTAATTTCCCCATTTTCTAAGCTGATTTTAACTTGCGCGCTGCCGTTTAGGACTAATAGGGCTTTTGCATTTTCAGAATTTTTCAAAGCCACGCCTAAAATTTTATTTGAATTTTTTTCATAATTTTTAACACCTGTATTATCATTTTCAGGGTCCATTACTAGGACATCGCCAGCTTCTGGCAAGCTTATAAATTCATCTAAATTATGATATAATAAATCTGCTGTGGGGGTGGCTTGGCGCGTGTTCTGGCTTATCATCCAAGAACTCGGGGGTTCGATTCCCCCCATCTCCACAGATGTTTCATTTTCTAATTCATCAGTTGTTGTTGATTTGACATTATCTGTTGATGTGCTATTATTATTTATAGATGATAAGCCAGAGTCTCGCATCAAGTTGATGTTCTCCACTGAACCGCTAATCTTAGCGGTTTTTGTGTTGTCAAACTTATCCACATCTAATTCATTACTAATCTCATCAATAGTTAATGCGCGGACAGATATCATTTCATCAAATTCATTAGCGGATTTTAAATTCTCAACTTGTTGTTCTAGATCATTGACTTGAATATCTAATTGATCTGATTGACTTGCCAAATCAACCACGCTTACATTAACTTCATTTATTTTTTCTTCCATACCTAAATTATCCATTGCTCCGCTAATAAGTAAATTAACTTCATCTTCAATTTCCATATCAGCCACGCGCTGTGTAATTTTTTCTTCAACCTGCTCCACAGTTAATGATTTATTTCTGCGAGAAATTAAAACTTGAATTGTGCCAGCTTGCCCTGAGCTTGTCGAAGGGTCTAATCCTTCCAGCGCAACTCCTACGGTTGAATCTCCTGCGCTTGCTTTCATTAAAATTCCTGGCTGTGAAGAAGATGTTAAACTATCACCAGGTCTAATTTCTCCATTTTC